>DLCF01000082.1:0-4376 GCA_002480485.1 Planctomycetaceae bacterium UBA7805 | reverse complement strand
CATGCAATAAAAGATCGGGTCTGGAGATTCCGCTGGCGAGTGTTGGATCAAGGTGTCATCTACCTGCTAATTGCCGGTTCATATATGGGCTTTACCTTGCCCTTGATGGCCATCGAAAAAAACCGATACGTGATGCTGATGGTTTGGATCTGGGCGCTAATGTGCTGTTTTCACCGCACGGTAATTCGTTCAAAGAGCGACCAAAACGGAACGATTTCCTATCTTGCCTTGGGATGGATTCCGATTTGTTTGTTAGATGGAATCGGGACGCTGCTGCCGAGCGAATCTTTTTACTGGCTGATCGCGGGAGGCATCTGCTACAGCTTGGGGGTCGTCTTCCTAGTTTTGGATCGCCGTGTGGCCTATTTTCACGCAATCTGGCATCTGTTCGTCATTATCGCCAGCATGGCACATTTTCTGGGCATCTACAAAATCGTCGTCACTTTGGTCGCAGATGATGGGAGCTAAGCGGGTGCCTTACGCCAACGTACATCGATGTGTCTTGATAGACAATGACAGCTTATTGAAGTATACAATGCTCATCTGCTGTGGTGAAATTTCCTGCGAACTTTTTATTTCATGAAGGAACGCTATCCATGTCTGGCGACGCAATCTCTCCAAAAGGTATCCACCATGTTGAACTTCTAGTGGGAAATGCCAAGCAAGCTGCCTACTTTTACCGCAAGGCATTTGGTTTTTCTCAATTGGCCTATGCCGGACCGGAAACCGGCCTACAAGGGCAAGCTTCGTATGTCATGGGTCAGGGAAAAATCCGCTTGGTGCTAAGTACGCCCCTTACACCGGAAGACCCGATGGGGGAGCGACATCGTTTGCGCGGAGATAGCGTGCTGGACGTCGCATTTATCGTTGATGATGTCGATAGGCAGTTTGAGCATATCGTCGATCGGGGCGGCAAAGTCGCCCGTGAACCCTATGATATGACCGATGACCATGGCCGCGTGCGAAGGGCAAAAATCTATGCCTATGGGGATACACTTCACTCGCTAATATCCTTGCAGGATTACAAGGGAAAATTTTTACCCGGTTATAAAACTCAGCGTGTAGCCGAACCAAGCTTCGGTTTGAGAGCCGTCGATCATATTGTTGGCAATGTCGAAGACGGGAAAATGAATGATTGGGTACGGTACTACGAACAGGTTTTCGGATTCAATCAATTTCTTTCGTTTGACGATAAGGATATTTCGACTGAATACTCTGCATTGCGGAGTAAGGTAATGGCGAGTCCTACGGCAAACGTAAAATTTCCGATTAACGAACCGGCGGATGGTCTTCGCAAAAGTCAAATACAGGAATACCTCGAGTCACATCAGGGCCCCGGTGTTCAGCATATTGCCTTGATAACCGGGGACATTCTGCACACGGTTTCTGTGCTGCGGCAGGCAGGGGTCGACTTTTTAAAAATTCCGCCTTCTTATTACGATTCTATCTGGGACCGCGTCGGCGATATCAACGAAGATTGCCGGGCAATTGAAGAACTTGACATTCTGGTAGATCGCGATGAAGAGGGATATCTTTTACAGATTTTTACGCGTCCGGTGGAGGATCGCCCGACGCTTTTTTATGAAATTATCCAGCGCTGTGGTTCGCAATCGTTCGGCAAAGGGAACTTTAAATCTCTCTTCGAAGCAATTGAGCGTGAACAGGCAGCCCGTGGCAACTTATAGATTTTTGTCATGCCATTTTATCAACAACGCGGCCAGTTACCGGCGAAACGACATACTGCATTCCGAGGGTCGGACGGGAGTTTGTATGCCGAACACCTGATGGGAACGCTCGGCTTCGATGGGCCGGCCTCCTTACTCTATCACATACGGAGGCCCACTCAGATTTTAAAAACGTGCCCCGTTGCCCCCGTGACTATCGAAAAGGAAGCAGATTATAGCGTTCGTATGCGACATTTTTGCACCTCGCAAGTTGAACCTGCATCGAGCATCACGTTGGATCGGACCCCCTTTCTTTTTAATGATGATGTGGTTGTTTCATTGGTTCGACCGACTGAAACGGATCAATTCTTTTTTCGAAATGGTCAAGCGGATCAGGTGCATTACATAAGTCAAGGAGCTGGGACTCTAGAGACTGAATTCGGTGAGCTCTCTTACAGAGAGGGTGATTATGTGGTTATTCCGCGTGGTATTTTGCATCGATTTCGACTTGGGGATGGCGAACATACGATCTTGAACTTTGAAACACCAAGCTATGTGCGATTTCCGTCTCGTTATTTGACTCGGGAGGGGCAACTTATGGAACACGCTCCCTTCTGTGAACGTGATATCCGCGCGCCCGAGAAACTTGTAGCGCATGACGAGGCCGGGGAATTTAAAATTGTTCTCAAACAATCGAATACGCTAACCGCCATTACCCTGGATCACCACCCGTGCGATGTCATAGGCTGGGACGGTTGTTATTACCCCTGGGCACTTTCAATCCACGATTTTGAACCCGTTACCGGTTCATTGCATCAGCCCCCACCGGTGCATCAAACATTTCAGGCCGATCAATTTGTGCTATGTTCCTTTACCCCGCGGATGCTCGACTATCATCCGCAAGCGATACCTGCCCCTTATAATCACTCGAACGTGATGAGTGACGAGGTAATTTATTATGCAAATGAAAAGTTCATCAGCCGACGGGGCGCTGGATTCGGCTCGCTGACTCTGCACCCGGCAGGTCTACCCCATGGTCCACAGCCGGGAAAAGCCGAGGAATCGATAGGTGGAAAACGAACCGAAGAACTGGCGGTGATGATTGACACATTCCGACCGCTACAAGTTTCCGCCGCCGCCCGCGATGTTGAGGATTCAACTTATGGCCAGAGCTGGATAGAGCCATGAATTCCGCGTTGGATCAGTTGCTTCAAGACTGCATTGATTACGCTGGATTGTTTCCGCCAGCAGATTTAACTCTCGGCGAGGCGATTGATATTTTCGGTGCAGGACAGAAGAGCAAGCATCGAAATTGGCTTAAGCACTTTATTCTTCCCGGGTCGCGGATTCTAGAGTTTGATTCTTTACGCGCCGATATCGGCATCGAATCGCCGTGGACTCTTTCATTGCTCGTGGGCGGTGGCGACACCCTTCATGATTGGCAGACATCTATAGAAGATTTTCTGGCGGCTATGAAAGTACGCTGTAAAGATGCGGATCCTGTGCAAACACTAGAAATTGCACTTCCTCGGACAATCGCTGCTGATACCGCATCATTTAAGCAGGCTATCGACACTATTGAGTTACAACTCAAAGCGACCGCCCTGTTTAATTGTGATCTATTTTTTGAAACCACGTCTGACGCTCATCGCCGAATTCTTGCCGGAGTACTCACTGAACCAGAACGTAAAAAACGAAAACTTGGTTTAAAGTTAAGAACGGGGGGTATTACTCCGGAGCTTTTTCCATCTGCTGACCAATTGGCAAACTTTATTCTTTTGTGTCACGACCGCGACTTACGTTGGAAAGCAACCGCTGGTCTACATCACCCTTTTCCGATCGATTGCCAACGAACAGGTGCCACTATGCACGGATTTCTGAATATCCTTGTCGCTGTCGTCTTGCTGGAAGGAAACATGATTCCAAATGAAAATATTAAAGAGTTACTAATTGATAGGAATTCAACACATTTTGCTTTTTGCGATGAAGGACTGAAGTGGAAGGATAAATCCGTAAACCTTGAACAGATACGCTTGGGACGGGACCGATTCGTTTCCTTTGGAAGTTGCAGTTTTGCAGAGCCTCTCGAAGACCTTAGCGCGTTAGGATTGCTGACCTTTTAGATGTGTTGATAAAATGTGAAAAAGGATGTTTTGATGGAGCCTGCAAAGAAAAGTTTTATTGAGGTCGAGCCGGATTGTCACTTTCCTATCCAGAACCTCCCCTATGGAATTTTCACGCATCCGCGGTCTTCTCAGCCACGGGTTGGGGTGGCTATTGGGAACCTGATTTTAGATCTAGCCGAACTTGAACAATACGGAATACTTGAAGGGTATTCGGACGGGCCCTCCATCTTCTCGCGCAACAATCTCAATGGATTAATGCAAACCGGGCGGGCAACGTGGACCCGGTTACGAAAGCGAATAACCGAATTATTGAGCGTTCATTGTCCCGAGATCCGTGATCAGCAAAAAATTAAAGCCTCGGTGTTTCATGCGCAGTCGGAATGCGAAATGCTGCTGCCTGTGTCAGTGCCGGATTACACCGACTTCTACTCATCTCGTGATCATGCAACCAATGTCGGCACTATGTTGCGAGGGGCGGACAATGCACTGCAACCGAATTGGCTTCAATTACCTGTGGCATATCACGGGCGCTCCAGTTCTCTGATTCCCAGTGGCATCAACATTCAAAGGCCTCTCGGTCAACTCG
>DLCF01000143.1:13513-41480 GCA_002480485.1 Planctomycetaceae bacterium UBA7805 | reverse complement strand
ACTTGAAACCTGAAAGACTGCCGGTTGTCTCTGCCGAAATTAGATCCGAGTCGGGGTCAAATGCATTCGCGGTCAGCAGTTGTCGAGGTTCGAGCGTTTCGGCAAACAGTTCGATGTAGCAGGGGTTAGAGGATCGTTGTCTTGAACGCCTGCGACGACGCGGTGACCGCGTGTAGGCATGGCGTTTGGCAACTGCATCGAGCCATGATCTCAAACGCATAAATCGTACCTGAGGGGTGCCTTGCTTTTCTGTCCGGTTTTGCGTCGCTCTGTTGCCTTGCTCCTCGTCGTATGCGAGCGACGTTTTTTGTCTGGCGTGCTATTCGATAAATTTCTCCCTGATTTCGATCAATCGTCGTAAGTTACATTGTCCAAGGTGCTTTTGATCTTATGTTCCTCCGCACGGCGTTGTCGCAATTGTGCAGGTATGCGAAAAATATGCAAATTTTTTGAACCCCTCCGTGGAAGGGTGCCTGAACGTGTTCCGATTAAAACGCGACATTTTCGCATTCTAGGGGTCAAAAAAATTTTCGTTTTCGGTTATCCCCGTGGAGTTTTCTTGGTGCGAGGCAGATGTTTAAAAACGGTAACAACCTGCCACCGCAGGTAGATAAAAAAAAGGTCGGCAAGGTTTATATCTTGCCGACCTTCGTTTCACGGAACGCCCGATTTCAAATGGAGGCATTTCGGAACGTACTTATCGAGCCGGTCGACGTCCTCGTATCATAAATCCAAGACTGCCAAGGACGAATAACAGACCGGTCGCCGGTTCGGGGACGCGAGGGTTATCCGGATCACTGGGCCTAGCCTTAATGGGGATTCGAAATATGAGATATTCGTCGTGGTCGAATCCGACAAATGGCGCGTTCAAAGAAGGATCCATGCCGCTGTCGTACCACATCCAACGAGCAGAGGAGGCCATCCCGCCGCCGATAGCCGTGCCCCAGAGACTGGATGGATTGTTGTAGAATCCGGCATATGCTGCACCCCAACCTCCCGAGGCGTTGCTGCCGGCGTTCGCCAGCACGATTTGGTCCGACAAATCGGTAAGCGTCACCGGCGGAGCCCCATTATCACGGGTGATACCGGTGGCGGTAACCTGCCACTGGGGATCGCCGCTAAGAATCAGACCGGATCCATTATCAAATTGTGCCATGAACCCCTGATACGTGTTGTGGTCACTCCACGAGGCGATGTAGATGTAATGACTCGCTGGTAGCGTCATTGAATAGGTTTCCGGTGACCAGATATCAGACGCATAAGTGGCAAATTCACCCCCGACGTAATTCAGAGCTTGAGTTTGTGTTCCTGTGTATAAGCCATATTGATTATCGGCTGTCACCGTGACATCGAACGTGATCGATTGTGCAAACGCCGGGTGCGCTATTACGAAGCTGAGTGTGATTGCGATTAACAATGTTCGCACTGTCATGAGCTTTCCTCCTGCTTTAAAGCGTGTTGAGATGATAGTTTTGTCGTTGGAAATGCAGGCATGTTGTAATCAGCGATAGCCGTTACGAATAGCCGGTCGCGAGAGAAAGCTACCGGAAACGCAATCAAGTCCTGTTGACTGCTATGGTTAGCAAAAGAGAGATATCTGAGACACGGTCGCACAGGGCTTCACCACTTTGCCTTGCTTGCGAAGCGGTCGATTTTCCTTGACGACAATTGACCCGTAATCAGACCGCTGTTGCCCTAGGTGAGAGAATCGCATGGTTCATGGTTTTCTGGCCACGCCAAAAAATGTGTAACAACAGATCCCAGAAGAAGAAAATGGCGGGTACCCTCCAATGCCCTCGTTCGTGCCTCCCGTTAGAATTTCTAATCAGTCACGATCGGTTAGTGGTGTGATCTGTTACCCATTTGAAGCACTGCAACGGAAGGAAGCCTAAAATGCAAATGATATGCCGAATTACAATAGCCTGCTTGTGCCTTATGGTCACGCAGCAAGTGTGCGGGCAATTTGGACAAGACGACGATTATTGGTGGGGTTACCCTATCGCTCGGTCGGGGAATGTGACCTATTACCGAAATGGCGGTTCGGCAATTCATTCGACCGTAGTGCCTATCTACACCGATCGTGGATACGCAGTCCCTGGTAGTCAGACCGTTTATAGCAATGGATTTACTGTGACCCGCATCGGTAATCGCGAGTTTTACCATATGCGTAATGTTCCATCGCAAAGCACTGGCAGTTCAACTTGGAATGGAAATTTCAAAAACTATTTCAGGAATTACTGGCGGCGTTGAAAAAGCTTGTCGGATAACAAAAAGCCAGTCGGCTGAAAGCTCGAAACGAATCCACAGCCTGTCTGAACCGATCGTTTGCTATGCCGCATAGTGATATGTGCACATTTGATATAGTTGTAGAATGAATCAGCGATGATTTCGATTTTTTCTGAGCTAGGTTCGGTCACGTAATGCTGACGGAATGATGCCCCTGCGCCAGGCATGACGATATTCGACTCAACAGAAGAACTGCACTCGTCAGCTTAATTTTTATTTTTTCGGATCTGCGGATTTCGAATCGAACGACCCATAATCCTCGGTGCATTAGCACCTTTCGACCTAGAGACCTATGGGTTGTGGTCAGATGCAGGATGATCGGGTCTCTTTTTAAACAAAGATGTGTGCCCAAACATGCCCAAATCAGTCGAGATACGTATTCCGCGTGCTCGACTCTTGTGCTCAAACGCCACCCGATTTTCGGGGTTTGGAGGGTTGTGAAAAATAGAGTTCGCAAAGGGCATGGCGGTGCGGCCTCGGCTCGGCACATGGATTTGCCAACCTAAGCAGTTGGCGATGAGGGACTCCAACAACGGCGGCATTTATCGCGGAAATATGAAGATGGCATGATACGCGGCGTAAAATCCGAACCGATCCGAGTAATGGGTTAACCGTTCAGTCTTCTGTGACGTGGTGCTCCGAGAGGCGAGTTCGTACACACCGTTTTCAAAGTAAATTGTGATGCGAAGCTCACGACGACACATCTGATGATCGATCCGAACATGGGGGTGCTCGTACGTAGATGGGGCGGTAAAAAACGGGCGGTCAAACAACAATTAGGAAAACAGACCCATAGGTCAGGCGAGCTGCGTGAGCGATGCTTTTCGAAGCAGCCGCAATTCTATATGATCGAAAGCAAGGTTCTGTTTGAAGTGCATGCAGTAAGGAGAATTTTAGAATGAAAACGACACGGTGCATGAGGGCTGGTGTCTCACTAATCATATGCGGCTCACTGTTTCTTGCGAGCGACACGGTACACGCTCATTTCCCCTGGGTTACCGTGGAGGAGGGTAAGGCGAATTACTTTTTTGGCGAAACGCCGGCTGATCGTACTTACAGTTTACCGCCGACCATCGGCAAAGCAGACATCTTGATGCGGTCGGGTGCCGATCATTCTGCGGTGGATACAGAGCTGATTGAAACGGATGATTTCATCGGCAAGAAGTCAGTGGGCGAAGTTTCTGAAAAATCGGACGTAATAAGCCAGGTTATTTTTGGCGTGTATAACGGATCCAAACTAAAGTACTACAGCCAATATCTTGGTGGAGTGATGCCGAGCAGCTTTTCAGAATGCAAGCCAATCGAGGGAATGGACCTTCAAGCGCACGCCGTTGATACAGATAAAGGCGTTGATGTGTATGTGCTCTGGCAAGGAAAGCCATTAACCGATGCTAAAGTTGCGCTATTCTGCGACGAAGGTCATCAGGAAGGTGATGGAACTACCGACAAGAATGGTAAAGTTTCATTCACAGATAAGGAGGTCGAGGATGGTATCAATGGAATTGTGGTCGGCCACAAGGTGGATGAAGATTCAGGTCGAGTCGGTGACCAAGAGTATGATTCGGCCATGCATTATCTTACGGTCACATTCGCTGATCCGGAGGATCGTTAATTTGTCGCCAATCGTTTGCCATAGTCTTGCGCTCGATCAACGTTTCTAGAGTGTAATGTAAGAGAGTAAAAAGTGATTAATGCCAAATTGATGACGCTGATTGCTGTGGTAAATGTGTTGCTGGGCACCGCGGACCTCTGGGGCCAGCAACCGATCTCTTCGCCACTTGGTGCCTCGACTTCAAAAATTCACAAATCGCTTCCCGAGTCTTTAACCTCCTTCGGAGCGGCAGTTGTTGACGATTATTTGTATGTCTTCAGCGGCCACAGTGGTGCCGCCCATGAATTTGGTAAAGACCAGCTAGTTGATCATTTTCGTCGCATTCGCTTTGACGATCCACAGGCGGAGTGGGAAGAGTTGGCAATGCACGACTCTGCTCAAAGTGCGGCTCTTATCGGGGACGGTGAATTTCTTTATCGGATTGGGGGCCTGTCTTTCATCAAACAGGAGGGAGAGACCAAAGATCTCTTCAACTCCACCTCCTACTTCACGCGATATGATCCACGCACTGACACATGGACCGAGTCAGCACCATTGCCGCTTTCACGTTCATCGCACGATGCGGCTTTATTAGGACGGATCATCTACGTGGTCGGCGGTTGGAACCTGCAGGATGACGGCCCGCGAAACGCCGAATGGCATGACAAGATGCACGCGTTTGATCTTGATAATCCTGACGCGGGCTGGAAGACATTGGATGGCCCCGGTTATGACCTCCGCGCAATTTCGGCCGCCGCACATAATGGAAAGTTGTACGTCGCGGGCGGCATCAGTCCGTCAGGGTTCGTCAGAAGAACATCCGTTTATCATCCCGACACGGGGGAATGGAAAGAAGGTCCCGAATTGCACAGCGACAGTTCCATGGCGGGTTTTGCGACGAGCATGTTTGCAGTGGGCGGGCATCTCTACTGCACTGGTGCTTCGGGGATTGTTTATCGACTAGCTGGGGATGGGAATAGCTGGAATGTTGCTGACAGGCTTCTTTTTCCGCGGATGTTTCTTCGCCTGCTTCCCGTCGGTAAATCACGGCTCATCGCGGTGGGTGGCACTCGGGGTATGTTCGGTCACACGGCGGCAGTTGAATCGCTTCATGTCGATCCGACATCCAGAGTCGATCCAAAATTAGTTTCGTGGACATTGCCATATGACGGCGATGCCAAGCACAGCCAGGCTCTTATTCTGAACGGAACAACGCTCTATGCGTTTGGCGGAAACAATAGTTGGGCTCCTCATGACTTTAGCCGAAACGCTTTCGTCAAGCAGGCTTTTGCTTTTGATGTCACGAATCGAAAGGTGAAGCGATTGACGGATATGCCGATTCCGGTGCAAAGTGGGGCATGCGTAATCAATCGGCAAAATAGCGAGCATAAAACACTGGTTGTGGCCGGTGGAATGAATCACGAATCAGATGAATTTTCAGCGATCGGGGATATTCTTGAGTTCGACCCGAAACTCAATGAGTGGTCACAATCCGAAGTGTCACTTCCTGCTCCGCGAGCGATGGCCGCAGCTGTGCGTTTTGATGATGCGCTGTGGATATTTGGTGGCAGCGATGCGGGCGTAGGGCACGATCTCTGTAAAACTGTCTTGCACTGGTGGGGTGACCAGACAAACATTGCTCCGCTGCCTGGGATCGAAGTGCCGCACGCACGACGATCATTCGGTGGAGCTAAAGTTGGTGATGAATACTTTATGATTGGCGGCCTGGGACAGGGAATGAATATCGAAACAGCGGTTGATGTTTTTGATATGAAAAATCGCACGTGGCGGCAGGCGAGTTCACCTGCCGAAGCCCGTGTATTTCCGAGCGTTGCAGCGGACGGAAAGAAAATATATCTGTTCGGCGGATTCAGTAACTCCGACGGCCATTTCTCGGAGTGTGAGTCACTTGAGGTCTACGATAGTGAAACAAACGTGTGGAGTACATTGGCAAAAAAAATAGACGGCGTCGATGCGTCAATGCGACTTTTCGTCCTCTCGGGCCGCCTGTTATTTTTTGGCGTCGATCGGTTAAATGATCAGCAAGTGAAGTTTGCTTTATTTGATCCAGATCCAACGGCGGAGCCCGATCAAGTTGTAGCAATGAATTTCACCGGGCGGCGGCGGCGTGCAGACACAGAAGTAAATGCGAGAGCGCTGATGCGTCGTGACACTGATAAAGATGGATTGTTGAGCAGAGAGGAGTTCGGACGACGCATGGAAAAAGTTTTCGTTGATGCCGACCGTAACCAAGATCAGCAAGTCAGCTTTAAAGAACTGATGACAAAACTAAAAGCGGATCAAGAAGCCGAGGTCGCCGGTGAATCGGCAGGGGATTCGAGAGCAGATCCCTAAACACGTTTTCCGCCACAAACAAATTCGACGAGCCATCTGCACCAAAGACAGCCATCAATCAAAAGCAGCAGGCCCTGGTCTCGGGTCTGACAAATGATTGACTTGATGATCAAGTGGCGAGCACACTTGTTGAGCGTCAAAAAAACACCGGAATGCTCAAGTTTATTGGCTTCCGTAATCTCCAGGGCTGTTGATTAAGGGTTCTCAAGGTGGATTTTCAATCTGTGTTGCCAAGAACGAGAGGGATTGCAGAAAAAAATCGCCTTTCGTATTCGTGTGGAACGCGGTTTTGTGGTTGTTGAAAAGACGCCTTCGGTCGATCCCGATAAAATGTAACAATGCAGAGGTAACATTCGATGAAGTGGCGTTTAATGATTTTTTTTCTTTTTTTCAGCAGTGTCTTCGCAACAGTTGCGATTGAACAAGATTCAATTCATGTGCGAGCGAAGGATGGTTCTCCTGTAAGCGATGAACCCGAGGTGACCCAAGGTGGTCTGCACGTATGGTTTTCGCTGCAACGTCCAAGTGGCAGTCGTTACCGCCGGCCGTATGTCGCAATCTGGTTGGAGGATCGGGATGGTTTTCCAGTTAAAACAGGAGTTCTATGGTTGCAGACAAATCAACCGGGCCCCCGCTGGCACCGAGATCTCACGCGGTGGTACAGGAACGATCGAATGAGAAAATTAGCCGAGAATACAAATTTGATCGACGGTATTTCGGGTCCAACGCGCGGCCCGGGCAATTATAGGACTCACTTTGATGGCACTGACAATACTGGAAAGCAACTCCCACACGGAGAATACACACTTTGCCTGGAGGCAGCTCGTGAGCATGGGACTTATAAAATCATTCGTGAAAAGATTCACTGGGGAAATGAGGGAATTGCCAAGAGGAATCTAAAGGGTAACATCGAGATTCCGATGGCCTCATACCACTTTATTCCATTGCAGCCGAAGGATCTCTGAATCTTCAGATGCTTTTTCGCAAAAATCACACTGGATGGCAGAAGAATTGGTATAGAAAGAGTGCCGATGCAATTCGCTGGATTCACATCTATCTCTCGATGCTTGGATTCAGCGCAATTTTGTTCTTTGCGATTACCGGCCTTACGCTTAACCACCCAACGTGGCTCGGTGGCGGTGCACAGCACACTGAGGACATCACGGGAAACATTTCTGCCGACTGGTTGCGTGGCTCCCCGAGCAAGTTGGATATTGCCGAGACGCTTCGTGAGCGTCACCGGTTGGAAGGCCGGGTCGCACAATTTCAGAGCGACCAGCATGAGGTGATGCTGGTTTACAAGAAACCGGGATATGCCGCAGACGTTTTTATTGAAAGAGAAACAGGTAATTACAATGTGACGGTGACTTCGACAAATTTGATCGCTGTGATGAATGATCTGCACAAGGGGCGCGATAGTGGATCTGTTTGGAATATTTTGGTGATCGATGGGTCAGCGATAATCATGCTGTTATTTTCGCTCTCGGGATTTGCCTTGTTGCTGTATATTAGGCGTCGCCGGCTCACCGGCTTACTGACTGCTGTCGTCGGAACCCTGCTGATCATTGGCGTCTGGCTGTGGTGGACGCCTTGAATTTGTTCATTTCGACTGGCTAGATCAACGGAACATTGATTATCGCACCCTGTTTGATCGCAGCAGTCGCACGCAGAAGGCAGTAGAGGCCCGCAACCGGCCCTGGAAGGAAACACTGCACACCCTGTTTTGCCAGAAGATTCCGCTCAGTGCCACTGGGCTGATCACGTTGCCAAATCAAATAGTGGGCGATGAGGGACTCGAACCCCCGACATCCACGGTGTAAACGTGGCGCTCTAGCCAACTGAGCTAATCGCCCGATAGCGAAATATACTCGTGTTATCCTAGCGGTCTGCAAAACGGGACGCCATGGGGTGTCTCCATTGTTGCAGGCATATGAGATATTGCCCTACGATAATTCTTCTTGCCGAAATCGCTTTTTTTAACCGGAAGCCGAATGCCATTTGATGTTAACGCTCATCAAGACAATCCTGCTCGCCTTGCACCTGGTCATGATAAATATCGCAGCAATCGGGCCCCTTTTCTGTATCGGTCTGGTCTGCGGCACTTCAAGCGATGCGCGGCAGTTGGCACGATGGCTTGCTGGAAAATGCTGCCTTGCACTATTTATCGGCATGCTGCTGGGCGGCACCATCATCGGTCTATATTCGTTCGGCGGTGATGCACTCGGAGGAAAACGCTTCTATCGTGCACTGCTCGCCCTTCCGCACGACAAGCTCTGGTGGGGTGTGGCCGAACTGGTTTTCTATTATTTCTGTATGCTGCCGGTTGTAATCTATTGGACCGCAATCTCTGCTCGCCGATGGTTGATCATCTTGCTCTTTCTGCTCGCAGCTACGAATCTTATCTACCACTTTGCGCCACTGTTTGTCGTGGTCGGTCATCTGCAAGGTCTTAGTGACATAACGCCGCTGACAAAAGCGGATTTGCGATCACTCACTTTTTCCGCCCCGGTGCTGGCCCGAGTGCTGCACCATCTGCTGGCCGGTGTGGCGATCGTAGCAACGCTGTTGATGCTCCACTCCGCGTCCTGCCACCAACGTGCGCGAGACGATAAAAAAGCAGAGTCATTCAACACGCTCACGCGCCGTTTCGCCGGTGCGATTTTCGGGGTCACACTGCTGGAGATTCCCTCGGGCGTCTGGTTTCTGCTGCAACTTCCGCGTGCAGTGCAGCATCAGTTTCTGGGGGGCAGCCTGTTGGTGACTGTCTGGTTTGCGGTCGCGTTGATGGTGGCAATGCTACTGCTCTACAAAAGTTTTTCGGTGATGACTGGGGCGACAAGTCGCCGCGATGCGAGCCAATCTGCAGGACTGCTGCTGACGGTGATTCTCATGATGACAGGCTTGCTCGCCTTTATATTGCCACGCTATTCTTGAATTCGATAGCGATTTACTCGAGGCTGCCACCAACAAGATTTCCCGCTATGATCGTGGCAATCACCTCGCTGGTCGAGTCAAACAAACGCGCGTAGGAATTGCGATGTGCAACGTCTGTGAAACGAACTACGGCCAGCGATGCCTCCTTGCCCGCCTCAATCGTGCCGATGCGGTCTGCCAGCGATAACCCCTCGGCACCGTTAAGTGTGCCCATC
Source organism: Planctomycetaceae bacterium UBA7805 (assembly GCA_002480485.1). GTDB lineage: Bacteria > Planctomycetota > Planctomycetia > Pirellulales > UBA7805 > UBA7805. Next base: position 32,099 of record DLCF01000143.1, on the reverse strand, counting down.
TCAAGAATCGCCTCGCCCGGGACTTCGGCGTGTGTTTGCGCGATATGCTGTAGTTCCCGCCAGAGACTGAGGTCAGGATTTGATCCTCGCCCGTCCGTGCCGATTGCGACACGTGCACCGGCATCCAGCATTGTTGCTAGGGGGTAACGATCGTGGCCAAAATAGTTGTGCGTACGCGGGCAGTAAACCAAGGTCATGCAATCGCGGTGCGCTGCGAGAAATTGAATTTCATCCACGGTCAGATAATTTCCGTGTGCGATCAGCGTGCTGGGTGCACGGGCAAGCATGTTTAAAAATGCCTGGGGTGTTCTTCCCGCAGCCATAAAATCAATGGCACCGCGGTCGGCGAGAAGCGTCGCGAAAGGCCCCGTCCCATCTGCAAGAAATGACAACTCGTCACGCGTCTCGGCCAGATGCACGGCCAGCGGAATATTATGATCGCGTGCGCGTTGCACTGCTCGCTCCCAGATCGCAGGGGCGACCGAATATGGTGCGTGCGGACTGATTCCGCCGCGGCATGACCCAGCTGCGATGCTGGAAGCAACCGCATCGACTCGCTGAAGGGCGACGGTATGCTGTGCTTCACTCGCAGCGATCACTTCTTCAAAGGCGTGATAATGGAGCGGTGTTTCGATCGAAACCCGCTGTTCGGAGACGATATCCGCCACCGCCACAACGCCCCCCGCGAGCGACTGTTCAATGCCACTGCCGATCCGCTCTTGTATAGATTTCCGACGTCCGCTGCTCCGCCACGCGAGGACCTTGCCAATCCAGTCGGGCAGCGGCATGCCGCCCCTACCGAGCGGGGATTCAAGGTCGCTGAATTCCAGGTGGGCATGCGCGTTGACCAAGCCCGGCAGCACGGCACAATCGCCTGGATCGAAGTGGGTCGTCTCTGTGGCACTTCCGATACTGGTGATGTTCCCGCCCTTGATATTGATCCACGCGTTTTCTTGCGGTGAAGCGAGAGGCGAAAACAACATCGCTGCACGGAGGCTGTAGCAGGGGGGAAGCGTTTGCATGGCGTGCCGCTTTATACGGGTTTGCTGCCCATTGCTGGAGTATCCAACCGTAGCGGACCGCTACGTTGACGATCGAGTCGACCAAAATAAAGCAGCAGGGCCCCGCCGAGCAGCAGGCCACCGAGTAGCAGGCCGGCGGCTAGATAGTGCTGATTCTCAAGCCACTTGAGCCCGCCGCTCGCGTGCGCAAGGCAGGCCGTCGTGTTATGCGTCAGATGATACAGGATGGCTGGCCAAACGCTTTGCGCGTGATAAGCAATGTAGCCAAGGACGAGGCCTAGAAAAAATGCGCTGATCTGCTGCTGCAAAATACCGTGCGCGAGGGCAAAGAACAGACTGCTTGCGACGATCGCCCGCCAGCGGCGTTCAGGCTGTCCACTCGCCGAATGTCGCATGCCGGTCAAGATAAATCCGCGAAAGGCCAGCTCCTCGCAGACGGCGGGAACCAATGCAATTAGAATCAATGCCACCCAACCGGGACCGGAGGCAAGCTTCATCTCAACCGCCTCTAGCATTGCCTGCATCTGCTGCGGGATCGCATATGTCTGCGAGATTAACATCTGCAGCATCGTTGCGGTCGGGTAAAGGCAAATGGCTAGAATCGCAGCCGCGAGCAGGCTCAGAGCAGGCGGTCGTCTAAGCGCGAGCGTCTTTCGAGGTTCGCCGGTGAACAGGAAGGTCATGACCAGCGTGATGCCGAGGATCGTAAGCATCGGCAACAGGATAGCTTTCCAGCTGAATGTCGCTAACGAGAGCGCAGCAATACCGCTCGGAGTACTCGGTAAATCAACGGTCGCCTCCAGGAAAAATTTAAGCACCAAAATCAGCACGCCACATAGCACCGCGATCTGTACGGTCGGCAGTGGTCGACGATAACGCACCGACTGGATGAGCCAACTCCCCAGGTCCCACTTTTCACCCTCGCGGAACAGAACATCTTCGCTGCGGAACTGATCCACCGCCCAACGGATGGCCAGATAACAGCAAGAGAAGGTTATCAGCAGCACGGGAAACGCATAAGGCCATAGCTCACTGATCGTGCCTTCCATGACCGATCGCATCAGCAACACGATTCCGCTTATCGGGATCAGGCTGAATCCAAGGTCAAGCTCTGCACTCGGTGCCATGGGTAACAGGATCAGAGGCAGGGTGACCAGGATCACGGGCATCAGGTAATACTGACCTTCCTTGGTGCTGCGGGCAAAGGCTGCCAAAGCCAGGCACACCGCGCTGAACAAGGCTGCAATGGGAATCAGAATCAACGCCAGATAGAATAGTGCTGCGAGCGGTGGTGGCCCTACATCGGCTTGTGCTGCAAGGTCTTTTAGTTGCGACATTACGACGCGGCCGGTGATCGCCATCGCCACCAGGTTTAGGATCGCGGTGGTAATACTGAAAAGCATCACTGTGAATAATTTGCCGAGTACGATCTCACCGCGTCGGGCCGGACTGGTAAGCAGCGTTTCAAGCGTCCCGCGTTCTTTTTCTCCGGCACACAAATCGATGGCCGGATAAAACGCGCCGGTCACTGCCCAGATCAATAGGACAAAAGGCAGAATTTTCGACCAGAGCGAGACATTAATCTTGTCCGCATCTTCTGCTAGATCGAAGCGGCTAAATTCAATCGGTCGTGCTGCCCATTGCGAGAGATTACTTGCCGCTAGGCTCTCCTGACCTACTTGCGCCGACCAGTCCGTCAGCGCTCGATCAACTCTCGCGTGCGCCAGGACCTTTTTATCGCTGCTATCGTCGTAAACCAGTAAAGGCCGTGGCACCGCGGGTGGAGGTTTCTGGCTAGCCTTTCGCGCATGATTGCGGAATCGTACCGGATAGCTTTCCAGTTCCTTGAAAAATCCAGGTGGAAAACAGACTGCAGCCTCGCAGCCATAGCGATTCATTAATGCCCGGATCTGCCGATTGACGATCTTTGATTGTTCCGCCGTTAGATTGTCATCGTCAGGCCACTCACCACGTCGCACAAACGCCAGTCGCGTCAGTGGGAGGAGTTCAAGCTGTACGGATGTCGCCGATGACGGCTCGCCCGACGCAACCGCAAAGCGATCCTGCCGTATCAATTCCGGTAAATTACCACCGGTTCCTTCATAGCCCAAAATTAAAACTCGACTCGGATGCTCGCGTAGGAATTGTGCGATTTGAAAGAAACTGACACCCAGCAGTGGGTAAAAGAGAATTGGCAGGACCGCAATCATAAACAGTGTTCTACGATCACGGAGTTGATCACGCATCTCGCGACGAAAAATCAGACGCACATTCTTCCACTGCATGAATCGTTACCCGTCCAGTGCGGTCTCCGTTTGGGATGCTTCTGCTTTCTGGATGAGATCGAAAAACAGCTCTTCCATCTCCCCGCTTTTCACGCCAGCGGGCGCTTCAGCACGCAACTCGGCAAGCGTACCAGTGGCCAAGATTTTGCCCCGATGCATGATCGCCACCCGGTCACATACTCTTTCGACTTCGCGCATGATGTGTGTCGAATAGATAATGCATTTCCCCTGATCGCGGAGGTCGGCCACAATCTCCAACACGGCGCGAGCAACCAGCACATCGAGCCCTGCTGTTGCCTCGTCCAGAATAATCACTGGCGGATCATGCACGATCGCTCGAGCAATGGAAACTTTTTGTTTCATGCCGGTCGACATTTTTCCACCCAATCGGTCGCGGATGTCCTGCATCTTTAAACGATCAAAGATTTCCTCCATTCGAGCTTCGAGAACGGCATCCTCAATGTCGTACAGGTGACCGAAATACTCGACCATCTCCCAGGCGGTCATTCGGTCATAGACGGCGGTCCCCGAGGAAACGAAACCGATCCGGTGCCGTACCTGGTCGCTTTGTGTTACCACATCCAGGTCGTCCACTTTGGCACTTCCGCTCGAGGGCTGCAGAACCGTACTCAGGATACGGAGTGCCGTGGTTTTTCCGGCACCGTTTGGACCGAGCAAGCCGAAAACCTCGCCGGCAGCGGCCTCGAATGAAATACCGCACAACGCGTGGTGCGGTTCCCGTTGAAAATCCTCGTATTGCTTCTGAAGATTGCGGACTTCAATCATAGAGATGCACACGTTTTTTGTGGTTGGCCGGATTCGGTCCCATTCTACATCGATTCGGCCGCCCCTGCCCACCGGCTCTTTCAACAGGCCAGGGTTGTTTGCGAAGGATCAATGAGATCGTAAAAGACATTTCGCTGCCGCGGTTCATAGCCCAGATCGGAAATGCAGTCCTGTATCTCGTGAAGTGTCAAGTGATGGACCGTTCCCGCTTCTGCAACCACATTTTCTTCCAGCATTAAACTTCCCATATCGTTGGCTCCGTAGAGCAGGGCCAACTGTCCGATCTTCATGCCCTGGGTAACCCAACTCGACTGAATGTTGGGAATGTTGTCGAGATACAGGCGGCTTACAGCCTGGGTATGCAGGTACGAGTGCCCGCCGTGTCGTGGCAGATGAGCCAGTTTCGTATTATCGGGCTGAAAAGTCCAACAGATGAACGCCGTAAATCCGCCCGTTTCATCTTGAAGGCTGCGAATCCTGTCCAGGTGCTCAATGCGCTCACTTAGTGTTTCAACGTGCCCGAACATCATGGTGGCCGTGCTGCGTCCACCTAATTGGTGCCAGACCCGCATCACATTCAGCCAGTCATCCGAAAGCACCTTGCCTCGCGTGATTTCCTGACGGACGCGATCGACCAGAATTTCAGCGCCGCCACCCGGCACGCTCCCGAGGCCTGCCGCCTGAAGTCGTTCGAGGACCACTCGCAATTCCAGTCGGTTAACCCTGGTGAAAGCGTGGATTTCCGGGGGACTGAAGCCGTGGATGTTAATCTGTGGATAATGAGCCTTGATATCCTGCAGCATTTCCTCGTACCACTCTAGCTTTAGCTTAGGGTGCATGCCGCCCTGGAGCAAAATCTGATCGCCACCGACCGATACCAACTCACCAATTTTCTGTAACAGTTCCTCCCGTTCAATGATGTATCCTTCCGGATCTTTCGGGTGGCGATAGAAAGCACAAAAGTTACAGACGGCACTGCAGACGTTGGTATAATTGATGTTTCGATCAATGTTGTAGGTGCGATACGACTCCGGATGCAGGCTGCGTGTAAATCGATCTGCGGCACGACCGATTAGTGCCAAGTCATCACACTCAAGTAGGGCAAGACCCTCTTCTGGCGTAAGCCGACCTTCGGGTTCGCCGGCGGCGACCGCGGTGCGCTTCTCTAAAATTGGTTCAATCGATCGAATCACGATACGTTTTCTACCGCAACGTTTTCCGGTGGCGCTGCCAGTAGATTCCACTTCCTGCATAGTGTCTGAAATAACTCGATTCCTTCACGTTCGCGTTGCCCCAGCATGAAGTTGAGATTCTTGGACAGATAATCGAGGCATTGTGGCTGTGTCAAACCGTGCGTTGCGGACTCTTCGTGCGCGATCATGCTGATTTCGGCCAGTCCTCGGTCCCGCGATTCCGAAAGTGCTGCGCCGATATCTCCGAGGGGGGTGTTTTGATGTGCAGCCCAGACCGCGAACACAAATGGTAGTTTTGTCCAACTGACCCAACGGTCCCCCAGATCCCAGACCTCGCAAAATTTTCCGGGTGGCGAGTGGATGGCTCGATCGCCGATCAGCAGTACTGCATCTGTTTCTGTGTCTGCAATCGATGCCCCGATCGGGAGCGTTTCAAGCAACGGGCGGATCCCGAATTGCTCAGCCAGGAGAATTTGCACCAGCGCGACACTCGTGCGGGATCCATCATCTAATGCCAGGCTGCGAATCCGTTGGATCGGTGTGCGACTGAAGAGTTTGACGCTCAGAACAGGTCCTTGGCAACCGATACACGCGTCGGACACAACGCGATAATCTGGACGGTCCAGTAGTTCAACGACGGGAATCAATGCCACATCAACGCGACGGGCAGCGAGCGTGTCCGCTAGTCGGCTCGGTAAATCCATGCGGAGATCCGCATGCGGCGCAAGCTCATTCAATCCCCGAATTAGGGGCTTTGTGTTCAGGTAATTAACCGCACCAATCCGGAGGGGCGGGCTGCCCGCAATGTTGGACGCTGCCACGCGTTAGATCTCCTTAGTTTCACGCTTGGTCTCCCACAAAGATTATAGGTGGCATACCCCCTCCGCGGGAAGGTCGGCGAGAATGTGTAGGGCCTGCCAGTCCAACCGCTCGAGTGCTACGCATCGCATCGGCTCACACCGGTGCGACTCCTCGGAGCAATTACCCCTCTACTAAGGGAGGCTCTTGAAAAACACCAATTTGTGGCGGAGAAAGTGCCGATGATCACAGGGAGGCGTGCAGCGAATGCAGCTTGTGATTCGGCACGCGCTCTGCTACCCTCCGTCCCTCCCCAAATTGCCTTCCTCAACTCTCTGCTTGAAACCTATCGAACGTTCAGCATGGATTGCACTGGTTACCCTACTCCCTCTCGATCGTTTGAACTCGGGCTGTGGCTGAGTTGCCTTTTCTGCTTTGCACCCGGCGTGACGGAGGCCCAGATGCTCGGGTTCTTTGCTGCAGAACGTACGGACTCCGGGAACGATCAGGTGAGCATGGAGCTGGATTCATCCCTCACAACTAAGCATTTACTGCTTGAATCGGCTGTTGAAGTTTCAGGGATCGCTGCACCCGCTCCGCTCGATCTGACAATTCCCGTCTCGACCGATTCTTGGCAGTCCGTCTTAAGCCAACCGGTGGCTTACCTGCCCGAGAAGACTTTGGGTCATCCTGGAGGCTCTGCTGAGAGTTCCCTTATTCCGCGAGAAATTCTTTCGCGGGAGGAATCTCGCGCGATCCCGCCAACCGTGGCGGACAACGTAGTTCAGCACCCGATCATACCATCGGCAGGAAGTGAGTCTGAATTTTCTAAAGAAGAAAATGAAGCTGGATTCAGAACAGAGATGGAAATTCTGGAATCACTTTGGAATATTGATTTTAAACTCGGGATGCAGGAAACAAGTGATTTTAGTAACCGAGTCCGCTTCGGGACCGTGGCGCGTTACAAAACGTCCGGGCAGTCGCTCAAAGTCGACATGGACTTCGAGCGGAATCAAGGCGAAGCAGAGCAGATCAGTAATCAACTCCGACTTGGCACCCTGGCCTCGTATCGATGGAAGGGCAAGGCAGTTGAGGTTGATCTGAAGTATGAGCGTCGACAGGATGAACAAGAAAATGTCACGAATCGACTTTTATTTGACGGCACGCACGAATGGTTTTTTAATGCAACGCGGTGGAGCCATTATCTGGGTGGAAAAATCGAATATGACCAGCTTCGCGATTTTGACCGTCGTTTTGAGACAAATACAGGATTTGCTTATTCAGTTCTGAAAAACCGATCCAGCCATGTAAAGCTCAAGGCGGGTGCCACCGTTGTTCGCGAAATCGGCGTCGAACGCGAAGAAAACGGAATTGCTCCCGATTCCACTTACGGTGTCTCAGTGAACCAAAAGGTGACCAACGCACACAAAATTTCAACAAAGGTTGACTACATTCCACAGTGGAGCGATCTAAAGGACTACGAAGTCCGATCCGAAGCAAACCTAAATTTCGTGCTCGATGAGGCGCTTGACCTGCGATTACAAGTCGGTGCAAGAAACCGATATGAAAGCAGTATGCCGATTGAATCCATCGAAGAAGGTACAGAATACACAGGGTCATTGATGCTCAAGTACTGATTCTCAAGTACTGATGCACGATCGCACCTGTGATTGTTGCGAGATTTAGGGGTCCCGTAACAATTCCTCATCAATCTGTCGCAGCACAGCGGCGGCAATGTCGTCGGCTCCGCGGGCACTATTCGATCCGTGCCAGCGATCGATGTCTTCAATTTCCGGCATCACAGCGAGAATTTCGTTCCGTAGATTCTCGAGCAAGTTTACTGTCCGCTCCGGTTGTGGTTTATCTAGAATTGTGACGATCGTTTTCATCATTCGTAGTAAGCGAGCCCGAATGTTCACCGGAGACGAGAGTTTATCTCCCGGTTCCACCAGAATTTCGGCGGCCGGCACGCGAAGCGCCTGTTGCCAGCGATACAACGCAGTTAGCGGTAGATCGCAGGCCGGATCTTCCTGGGCTCGAACTTCTCGCATCGGGACATGCATTTTCCGCGACAGTGCCCTGAGGGTTACATCCTGCTGCGCACGAATTTCTCTAAGCCGGTGCAAAGGTTGCATCGCCTTCGCCTGACTTCCCGAATCAACCCGCCTGTTCATTCCCTTGCTTTGCGGCACAGTACCCATTGATCGCCTCCTCGTTATACCAGCCCCGTCCGATCGGTGTCCTATTGAAACCAAACGGAGTGTTTTGAAAAAATCGGTGCGACTTTGTCGGCCGCACAACAACAGGATTGCCGTTTGCGGTGCCTTTTGGACAGATCAATTTGGCATTTTTTCAAGCCAATTTACAAAATCCCCTCGAAATGGGGGAATCGCTGGTGGAACAAGGCTGGAAATCGGTTTTTATTTTTCTAGTCTTGTCACAGAGCGGCTGTTTATTATTTGGGCGTTCGTAAATCGGGCGTGCCACCCTTCGGTTGTTCCGAGATCGGAACGGCCTCGCGGGGCGTCGACAGATCCAATCCCAGGGCGACGAGTACCACCGCAAGCATGACGCACCCGATCACCATCTTTGCCGCAGTTCCGGCAAGTCGTGCCCAGAATGCGGCTTGTCCGACTTGCAGGCTGTCATCCACACTGCGCCCGATCCACTGCTCTCCCAGAAAAGCGCCGACCAGTGCACCGGCTCCCGAGAGCAACAGCGCTCCGAGCAAGCTCCCGATGATCGGCATTACTCCTGTACCAATTATCGCGCCAATAATTGCGCCGATCAGTGCGCCCGCAAAAGAGAGTAGGGCACTTCGTTTGCTTCCTCCATGCTTTCGCACGCCGTGCGCACTGGCAAACATTTCGATGACCTCACCCGCAATCGCCAGCACGAGCAGAATCGTCATTACGATCCACCAGAGCGATGCGGTGGCATCTGTGGGAACAGCCAGGGCATAAATCGCGGTGGCAATGAGCATCAACCAGTTTCCGGGAAGGCCGAGAATTCCGAGCAGCCAGAAAAAGAACACACTGATGATCAACAATACGGTCCACAAAATCGCCATGTCATTGTCCTGTTTGTCGATGGTGTGATCGGTGGTTCCAGCACATAAAAGATCAGGAATTTGTCTCAATGCCTGCTACGGGCCGAATTTCGCTTGAGTAACGCCAGTTGCCGGGACTCCTCCAACTGACGATAAGCTTCGTCGAGAGGATAACACCCGGAGACCAATCCCCCGCGGGGCGCTGTCGTGCAATCACTGAAAGTGCGACAAATTTTTTTGTAACGGGTGGTTCCCTCGCCGAGGGTATCGCAGGGCATTTCCGGATAAGAGAGCACCATCCGGCCCAACCCGACTGCATCAATCCAGTTGTTTCGCACTACTGCCTGCGCTACATGAGGTAAGAATTGTTGGAGATAGGAATAACCCGACCCGACCATCGGTAAATCAGGACACGCCTCTTTGCAACGTCGGGCAAATTCAATCTGTCGGGCAACCCCGCACAGAGGGTCTTCCGGCGGTAGATAACCATCGCTCGGTGGTATGATGGCAGGTCGCTGAAAATGGGGGCAGTAATAGGGACTGCCGCAACTGACGTTGATGGTGTGTACTCCTAGATCACGCAGGGCGTGCAACAGCGTAATCGTTTCACTCAGGTCCGGTTCAATGGGATTGCGGGAAGACATGCCGAAACCGTAGCGGTAGGGGAGCAGGTCGGCGAATGCCATAGGCTCTCCGATTCCATCTGCGCCCGCAGTAAAGGGAACGCTGTCAAAAGCGCTGATGCGAACGCCGATCATTAAGTCGGGCGCCTCACGACGAATGCCACGAATAATTTCGGCAAGAAGCCGAAAGCGACCAGTAAAATTTCCGCCGAACGGTCCCGGTCTAGTGTGTCCACCCAGAACTTCATGAATTAGATAGCCATGACAGGCTTTAACGTCGACAAAGCGAAAACCGGCCTCGGCAGCCAGCATCGCGGCCTGGACAAATTTTTTGATAAGTTGCTCCAGTTCTTGATCGGTGAGCAGACAGTCGCGATCGCTCCGGGAGATCCCAAACTTGGCATCCAGGAGGGGGTGGTGGTAAGCAATGCGTGGGGCTGGTCCTTTTTCGGTCGGTCGGGCAAACCGCCCCGAGTGAGTCAATTGAAGACCGACCAGCAGATCATCGAGACAACCAAATTTTTCCAAGTGCGACGCCTCGAGGATTTCTCGCAGTTGGATTAGTCCGGTGAGGTTTTCAGCAGTCGCCAGCGTCTGCCTGGGATTAGCTCTTCCTTCGGCAACCACCGCAGCGGCCTCACCTCCCCAGATCCATTTCGCACCGCTCTCGCCGAACCGTTGCCATCGCCTAAGTGTCAATCGACTAGGACTGCCATCAGCGTTGGCGTCCCACCCTTCCATCGGATGGATGCACCAGCGATTTCCAACTTCAAACGTGCCGACCTTGAGTTTCTCATTCAGCGGGCTACCATCGCGGGCGGTTAGAATAGAATCATCGACAGGTAATTCGACTCCCAGCGCGGTTAGCCGCTCACGAAATCCGGTGACTTGTTTGAGCTGCGCGATTTTTGGGAATCTTTTCATTTTTTTAACGCCGCAAAGCGCGTGTTGTTGGCGTCATCTTAGGGCTTGGCACCCACCGGTCGCAGGGGGCTTTCCTTGAGGCGAAACTTCCGCACACCGGCGGTCGCAAAATGAATGGTAGCAGTCCGTGCACTCTCCGGACCACCGAGGGCAGCCACTTTGCCCAGTCCGTATTTGGGATGGGTCACCCGCATCCCCACTCGGAACTGATTGACGTCGACTTGAGAAACCGCCGTCTGCGGCGGGTCACTTGCCGTAGAGATCATCTCAGTGGCCGTTTGAATCGAATCCGCTGTAATCGAGTTAGTTGGCTGCGGTGTCGGATCCTGCTGATCGTCTTCCCCTTTTTCTATGGCGTGATCTGCCTCGAACGCTGCCCCACCTAGGGCAAAAGATTCTTGCTGCACCATTTCGTCACACGGAAGTTGCAGAAGGAATTGACTTGGAATGGTAAGCATTCTCTGGCCGCGGAAATCCCGTCGCCGGGCGAGGCTCAGGCGGAGTTCCTGTTCGGCACGCGTAATGCCAACAAAGAGTAGCCTTCGCTCTTCTTCGAGTGCATCGGCGTCGGTGCGGGTCCGTTCGTGTGGCAGCAGGCCCTCCTCGCACGCAACCAGGAAGACTATCGGAAATTCCAGTCCTTTGGCGGCATGCAGCGTCATTAAAGTCACCCTTTCTGTCTCCTCCTCCCAATCGTCGGTATCACCGACCAGGGCAATTTCCTGCAGGAATTGGTCCAGTGCACCACCTTCCGGATGCTGCTGATCGAATTGCCGGGCTAGGGTAAGAAGCTCTTCGATATTTGCTAAACGTTGTTGGTCCTCTTCCAGTTCGGAGTCGACCAGATTGCCGTGGTATCCCGAGACACTAATGACCAACCCCATCAGTTCCTCGAGGGAACCGGTCGCCTCTTGGACAAAGCGGTCATACATTGCAACAAAGCGTGCAACACGAGTTGCCGTCGCCTTGGCAATCGATTCAATCAAACCTGCTTGCCGCGCACTTTCCAGCAAAGGAAGACTTTGTAACCGAGCGTGGTTTATCAGGGTTGTCAGGGTTTTTTTTCCGATGCCCCGGCGTGGCGTATTGATGATTCGCAAAAGCGCCACATCATCGCGTGGATTGCTGATAAGTTGCAAATAGGCGATAACATCCTTTACTTCTTTTCGTTGAAAAAATTCAAGTCCTTTGATCAGCTGATAGGGAATTCCATGCTCGCGTAGCGCGAATTCAATAGAGCGTGAGAGTGCGTTGATACGGTAGAAAATCGCAAAATCACTTGCCTTCCGCTGCTCTGATTTTATCTCCTCGAGTATCGAGAGTGCGATACTATCTGCCTCATCGCGTCCATCGGCGTAGTGCATTAACTGAACCGGATTTCCCTCTGGATTGTGCGTAAAGAGTTTCTTATGTTTGCGGAGTTGGTTATGCCGAATCAAGTGATCTGCAGTCCGCAAGATCGCTTTGGTGCTGCGGTAATTCTGCTCCAAGCGTACCACGCGCACGTTTGGAAAGTCCTCCTCGAAACGCAGAATGTTACCGACATTGGCACCACGCCACCCGAAAATGGACTGATCCGGATCACCGGTCGCCGCAAGGTTTGGGTGGTCATGGCTTAGCGCGCGAAGGATTGCGTATTGGGCCATGTTGGTATCTTGATACTCATCGACTAACACATAACGGTAGCGTGCATCCAGTTCGGCTCGGATCTCCGGGTGCTCCGACAAGAGCGTGGCCACATGAAGCAGTAGGTCGTCAAAATCGACTGCAGCTGCCGCCAGAAGTTGCTGTTGGTAAAGCGGATATACCTCCGCGACGGCGGTAGCAAGGGGCATGCCGTGGGGCGAGCAATACTGCGTTGCGCCGATCAAATCATTTTTCGCCCGGCTGATTTCAGCGGCAATCTGACGGGGGCTAAAAGTGTTACTGGAAATACCCTGCTTTTCCAAAACATGTCGCAGCATTCGCAAACTGTCATCGGTATCGTAGATGGTGAAATTTTCAGTAAGTCCTAGCAGGGGCGCGTGCTGCCGAAGCATGCGGGCGCAGAATCGGTGGAACGTGGAAAGTTGCAATCCGTCGATCGGTCCGAGCAGTGCCGTTGCCCGATCCCGCATTTCATCTGCCGCTTTATTGGTGAATGTGAGTGCGACAATTTGATGCGGTGCGATTCCCTGGTGCACCAAATGGGCGATGCGATGCGTTACGACACGGGTTTTGCCGCTCCCGGGACCCGCAAGAATCAATAGCGGTCCGTCGATATGTTCAACTGCCAGCCGCTGTGCAGTGGTCAGTTCGGCGTGGGGATCGCTTGGCATGCTAGCACGCTAGGGTACGGGATAGGAAAAAGTTTTTTGATATGTGAATGCAACAACGGGATCGGGAAAAAATATTTCTTTCCGATTCCACTCATCGCAAGAGTCGCTATGTGTGTTATAAGGGAGTCGACCGCAAAGGAGCGGATCAATTGACTCACAGGAATCTTTATTGGGAGGGAACCCATGACACGCATCCCGCTTCCCGCTGGTGGCAACAAGTCTGAAAATTTGAATGATCGCCTTGAAATGAGTACAGCGGAAATAGGGCTCTCGGTCCGCACAACGAATTGTCTCGAGGAACGGGGTATCTTTACAGTAAATGATTTATTGAACTGTTCACCCGAGGATTTGCTCGACATTTCCAATTTCGGCGAAAAAACTCTGGAAGAGGTTTATGCTGCGCTGGAGACCATCGGATTTTACCGCAGAAGTCCCGAAATGGTCGATACGCCTTAATACACCTGTCGTGGTTACTCGATGAGCCGGTGTGCGAGTGGCCGTGTGTCACGAGCCGCGGGCCGATCCCACATCGTAACAATAGATCTGACTATCGTCACGGATCAGCAACCGACCCTCCGATAAAGCTGGCAGGGCACGCACAGTCCCTTGCGTCAGTTGGGCCTCGGCTCGGGAAAAAAACTGTTGCGGATCGGCCAGGGCCCGCATTAGTTTTCCATCAGAACGGATAATCAGAAGTTCATCACCGACCAGAATCAACGCCGCTACCCCGAAGTTAGCAACTTTCCACATCTCTTTACCCGTTTTCATTTCAATGCAACGTAGCGACGCGCTGTTTACGTCGGCCCTTCCATCGGTGCCGTACAAGTATCCGTCGTGAAAAATTGGCGTGTTGTATTGACTGGCAAAGCCTCGCTCATCCGCCCAGATCTTTTCCTCCCCATCGGCCGCGATGCGTGTTAAGCGGCTGCCGACCCCATAGCTTGCAGTCGTGAACAGCAAGTCGTGGCGGATAACGGGAGATGCCGCATTCACGGTTGGTCCGCGACGACCAAAGGGGAAACGAAAGCGCACCCGGCCGTCGTCCGGATCAAGCGAAAGTGTATGGTATCTAGTCACAAATATGACGTGCCGCTCGCCGTTGACTACACACGATACTGGCGAGCTGTAGCTGGCACCCTCGTCGGTCGACTGCCAGATATTTTTTCCACTGTCGCAATCAATGGCGAGAATGCCTGCCCCAGCCCTGCCGCCCACATTCAACAGCAGCCGATTCTCGTGCAGGATCGGAGCAGAACCGGCCCCGAAATAACCGTAGTCAATTGTGCCCCCGCGTCGCCGATATTGTCGATAAAGATCACGACTCCAGAGTAACCGCCCGCTTTTGAAGTCGACCGCCACTAAGTCGCCTCCTGCGCCGAAAGCGAATACGCGATCATTATGGATCAAGGGGACACACAGCGGGCCATCTTTGTCCGGAAAAATCATCGGTGTAAAATGCGCTTGCCAGCTGACTTTCCACAAGCGGCTGCCGTCTTTGAGATCGACCGCCTCGAGGATCTCATCATCGTGACCCTGACCCGCTGAACGATAAAATAAAATTGCCCGTGCTCCGCTGATAGCGACACCGGCATATCCGCGCCCCACCGCTCGCTGCCACAGCAGGGGTGGTCCCTCGGCCGACCAACGTTTTGCCAGCTTTTCATCAATCGCAACGCCGTTGCGATTGGGACCGAGAATTTGCGGCCAGTCTCCCGCCGCGGCCGGCCTCGCGTTATTTCTGTGGCCGATCAAAAGACACGCTATTAAAGCTACAAAAATAGTGCGGTATGTTCGTCTTAACACGTCCATCGATGCATTTTTAATGAAAGACGCAGGAAGAAAGCGTGAGTAAGTCGCAGCTAATTACCAATATCCGTCGACATTAGAGCAGTCTTCGTCCACCTGCTCAAGGACAGCGATGTGATTCGCGGAATATCAGGTTTTTTTCGGGGGTAATACTCTGCGTGGCGGGGAGCGTTATAATACGCGCGCTCCCGTTCCGCACCTGCTGCAAGGTTTCTTCTGTGCGATCTCCTTTTTCGCTTCACCGCAGACGAGCCCGCCTCCGTTTTCATCGAAAGAAACGGGGGACACGACTCAGTGGATCACGTTCGCTGGCGAGCGTGGGAGAACTTTTTCTGTTCACCGCGTGTCTCACCGTTGGCGCGGTCGCCATGGGGCTGATCGTCTACTGGTTTGTTCTGCCCCAATGGCGGGTCAATCGTCATTTTGTCCGTACCAACTGTCAGGTGATACGTCATCCTGGCATGAAGAAGACGACTGGGAAGGATGCCTCACTGTGGCAACCCACCATCACTTATCGCTATCGCGCAAACGGTAGTACCTACATCGGTCGCAATTACGACTTGCTCGATAGTCGGTATCCAAGTCGGAACAAGGCAGAGGCGATCAAAGACAGTTTCAAGTTAGGACAGCAATATCCCTGTTGGTACGACCCACTCGATCCGGGAACCTCGGTCCTATTTAGTGGAAATCCTTTGGCTTACTGGTTGCTGCTGATTCCGGTTGCTTTCTTAGCGATCGGTTTTGGCGGATTGGGTTATACGCTTTGGCAATTTACGACCTCGCGCGAGCGTCGTGCGGCCCTGGCACAGCAGGCAGCGGGTCGTGAATTATTTGATGAAGATCAAGATGAGACAAAGTTACCGGCAATTCCACGCATTGAAGGGGTAAGCGGCAGTCCGGGTACCACCCTCGCTTATCGGTTGCCGATCGCTGCCCGCATGGGCTGGCAATTATTCGCCATTGCCATCGGCACAGCGTGCTGGAATGCAGTTGTGGCCCTGTTTGTCTTTCTCGGTATTCGTCGAGTCTTGGCTGGAGAGGCAGATTGGATTCTGCTGGTTGCGCTGCTGCCTTTTTTGATAGCAGGTATCTGGCTGATCGTGCATTTGACTCGCTTGTTTTGGAAAATGAGTGGAATCGGTCCGACGCGTATAGAGATATGTAGTCATCCAGTACGGCCCGGCGAAACCTACAAATTGCTGTTTGTGCAGACCGGTAATATGCTTTTGGATAGCTTGAATGTGAAGCTCGAATGCGAGGAGGAATCTGTTTTTCAGCAGGGAACCAATTCCATCACGGCCTCACGCGTAGTTTGTCGTCAGGACGTTTTTGAGGGAGTGAATATTTCGGTCGATGCAGGGCAACCGTTCGAGCACCACCACACGTTGATGATCCCTGCCAGTGCGATGCATTCGTTCATCAGCCCGCATAATCGTATTTCTTGGAGGCTTTCGGTAACGGCCCGCGTCAATAAACGGGCGGGATACCATCGCGATTTTCCCCTCATTGTAATTCCGGGCAAAATCGAGTCGGATACGCACTCGGGAGCGTCAGCGTGACGAAAGAATCCGCAATTTGTATACGTCTGATCAGCGACTCAGATCATTTTGATCTGGGAGATACGCTATCAGGTGAATTCTTTGTCGATACCGAAGATCCGGGATCGATTCGCGCGGTTGAAATATCCGTACTGTGGTACACCGAGGGTAAAGGTGAGGAAGATCTTGACGTTCATTTTTTCAAGCGGATCGGCAACGACAACGGAGATTTCGTCGATATGCGTCAGTCACAAGGGTTTTCAACCGCGCTTCCCACAAGTCCGCTGAGTTATGATGGAGTGATAGTTAAGATTCACTGGTGCGTGCGGATCCGCGTCTTTTTAAAAGGAGGCCGCGATTTTTCGAGCGAGCGATCATTCTGGCTGGGTCGTGTTCCCCGCGGTCAGGCGGTCGAAGCCCAACAGGATTGCTCAGCAGACGATGCGGAGCAACAGCATTAAAGCTCGGAATAGGTCGACTCATAGTCGTGGTTCAACTCGTCCATGGCCGACAGCAAGCGCGTCCAGGGGCAATTCCCATCGACTGGTTTGATCCCTGCTTGGATGGTGTGAAAATAATGTCTAATTCCGCGGCTCAAACCGACTCAGGTCCTAGGCTAGCGCAAGGTAATCCTTTTTCGACTCGGCATATCCAGCCAGGGGCAATCCCTTTTCAATTTGCACCGGGACCCAAAGAAAAACAGCTTTTCGATCGCCTTTGGGACATGGGGCTTTGGGGACAGATTGTGGGTCCACACGGTTCCGGTAAATCAACGCTGCTTCACCTGTTGGCACGCCATGCCGGGCGGTCTGGAATCAATATGGTGCGGTTCGACCTTCACGACCGGCAACGGAAGATGCCTCATCGCTGGAAAGAATTTGTCTGGAATTCATTTGAAAAGGGTCGCAGCACGATGGTCGTGGTCGATGGATATGAGCAACTCACCCCGTTTGTGCAATGGCGACTCAAACGGGCGTGTCGCCATCGCCGCTGGGGTTTGTTGGTTACGGCGCATTGTGACGCGGACCTTCCTCATCTCTACCGGACCCTGACGCATATTGATCTCGCCCATCAACTTGTCCGCTACGTCCTCCCCGATGACGAGAGCCGTTTCGGACCGGACTTGATTGCCAAAATATTCCGACGACACGAAGGGAATCTCCGTGATGTTTTTTCTGATCTTTACGATCGTTACGAGCGGTTGCGTTGATCTGGCCGTTGCGATCATTGCCTCGGGCTGCATGAAGGCACTGCATGCAAGCTGGGGTGTCCATCTGGCCAGTGAAGTTCGTTAAGAAAAAGCTACCGACTTGTTTGCCGACCTATTTATGCTTCGCCGATCGCTGCAGATGTAAAAATAATCATCGTTGCGATAATCAGAATAATCGTAATCTTCTACTATCTTTTTTTTTGCTCAAGCCAGCTTATTGACTTGAGCCTCGGCGCGAGTTCTAAATAAAAGTAAGGTTTTTTGGTCTCCGGGACCTGCTGATTAACGGCGATCATCGACTTTTGGGATTCATAGGCTTTGGGAGTGGAAGACAAATGAAAAATCAAAGTAACAAGAGTGTTACCGCGCTGTTGGCAGTGGCAGCTTTTTTGACCTGCACTGCAATGATGGCCGATGCACAATGTCAGACTTGCAATCAGCCGGTCACCGCCTACTACGGTGCGACGGCTGCACCGGTGGCGACGCCGTGTGCGACCGGCGCGTGCGACCCGATGATTATCAACGCATACCGTCCCGCGTATCAACCGCTTTTTTCCCGCAGCGCGAGTCGCCAATATGATCGATTAGTGCGACGCTGGAATCGATTTTGGGCGCGGAATGAGCCGGCACCCATGGCACAACCAGTCACCATGACTGTTGGTTACGGATCTACGTGCAGTCCATGTGCGACCCCTGGCGCGACTACGTGTTTCAAGCCGCAGCAATGCTGTCGGTACGTCCCGCAAACCTGTTACCGTACCGAGTATTGCAATGTGCCCGTTACGACGTACCGGCCTGTAACGACTTGTGATCCATGCACAGGCTGCACGACAACGACCATGAAGCCCTGCACGACCTATCAGCGACAGGCCCGTCAGGTTCCGTACACGTCATACCGCATGGTATGTGAGACCCGGTACACTCCGATCACCTCTTGCCAGCCCGCGATGTGTGCCCCATGCAGTAATCCTTGTGGTATGGGCGCCTGTGCGACTGGCGATTGCTTGACCGGCAACTGTGCAACTGGCAACTGT
>DLCF01000143.1:0-13195 GCA_002480485.1 Planctomycetaceae bacterium UBA7805 | reverse complement strand
CTGTGCAACTGGCAACTGTGCAACAGTGAGTGGCACGGTAGGCACACAATCCGCAGCACCAAGCCTGCCGGGTCAAAGCACGCCACAACCTACCCTTTCGCCCTCGGCAATTGAAGCCAACAAACCGAGCGCCGAGATCGATGTCGAGATTAAGCCTGAAGTTGAAATTCAACCAATGCGAGATCTTGACGATCGGCATCAGCCCTATCTCGAGGGAGAAGGACCTTCTGGTGACCGTATGGCTGGTCTGGAAGTGGCACCTGTGGTCGTCTCCACCGTTTCTTCCCACGGTGGCTGGCGTGCCTCGAGTCGCTAGCGGTAAAATTGAATCCAAAAAAGTTGGAGACCTGTTTGACCTGTCCTCTCCTCGGAGGGGACAGGTTTTTTTGTGGATTTGCTCTGGAGGCCATGCCTTACTAACCGTTTTCGCGGTAGTGCCAGACACCCCATTGGCCATGGTTCTCATCAACGGCAACTCGGACTTCTGAGGGTTGGGCTGAGGTCTCTGATTCGATAGCCGCTTGTAATTGTTTGCCGATCAATTCAGCCAATAATTCTGTCGTTGTGTTGGGAATGTCGAGTAAAACGCAGTCTTCACGAGGAAACATCCAACGGCGATCGCGAAATGTGACTTCAACCTGCTCACCGTAACTCGTATCGCTGCTATGAAGGACGCGGATTTCGGGATGCCGGGTAGGCAACAGCATATGGTGATCCCAAGCTTGTATAATCTGCTCAAGCGTTTTACGAACCGCAATAAAATCGACCACATAATGATTTTCGTCAAGCGGCCCATGGACCTCTACCGCAACGCGATAGTTGTGTCCATGGAGTCGTTCGCAAATATCACCTGCATAAGTGATAAAATGAGCCGCACTGAAGACAAGATAGTCTTTAGTGATCTCCACGTGGTATTGCTCACGCATGGCCGTCTTCCATGTTCAAGGGTTTCCTTTTTGAGTGATTCGCCTTGTCCGCGTTCCTGTTAAACCCGCGGGTATCTGTGATTATGCCATCTCGTAGAAGGATGAATAGACCGGCAGCCATGAGGTCGGCAGTCGTTCCCGGATTCCGCAGATGCTGCGGATCCCTTAAGTAATGATCAAAATTCGTAACAGCGTGTTGGTAGGAATCCGTCGTTGGGAGTCCGGCTGCAAGCACAACTCCCGCTCTACGTGCGATCTCCTGAGCGATTTCCATTCCGCATTTGCGGGCGATCAAGCTATCAGGAAAGGCGTGCATTGTTTGCAGATGCACGTGCACGATGGCATCGGAAATCGACAGCCCTTGTTCGATTGCCGCTTGTAGATTCGGCCCAATGCGGTCAAAAAGCGTCGCGAAATTTTCCGCATACTGACGTGCCACAAAGTCGCGGTCCGCAGCCAAACGCATGGCAGCCATCAAGTCGTCCGGAGGCTTGTGATGAACATCCATCTTTTGGACCCGTCCGATGCCCCCGGGCTGGGCGGTGCGGATGGCTGCATAGACCAGCGCCGCATCCTCGCGATCGATTGCGGCAAGCACATCGACGATACCCGTTCGTAGTGGAGTGTTCGGGTCAACACTTGCCAGTGGCGCGAGCAGAAGTATGGTTCCGAGATTTGTATTACGGCCCACCAGTGATCGGGTGGCTTCAACTGATGCAAGGACGGTATTCCCTAATTTACACCTGTGAGCTTGTTGCATCGACGGCGCAATCGCCACGGCGCTCGCCAGGTAGTCGGCATAGCTGGTGTCGTGGAAGGCGGCTTGGGGGTGAACATTTCCCGGTTTCGGGGCAGTCGCTTCCCAAAGGCAAGCAAGCGTTGCGGCTTGTCCGATAGAGACAGGAGATTTCACGTGGACGTGCTTTCAGCCAAAGGGTGTTTCTGGATAAATTTGCTGATCGCCGCAACTACCTCCTCGTGCGCGTCCTCCATGACATAGTGTCCCGCCTCGTCCAATTCTTTGCTGTCCGCGTGTGGCAAAAGCAACCGCAGATGATTTAAGCACTCTGGTCGAAAACACCAGTCCCGCATGCCCCACACCAGCAGGGCCGGCAGGTTGGCAAGCTCGGGGAGTTGCTCCGCTAAAGTTTCCAGTGCAGCATGGCTGGGGTGTGATCGGCGCGCGGGAATATCCCGAACAAATTCGTAAATTGCCCGACGATGCGACCAGCTATCGTAGGGATATAGCAAGCCCGATTTTACCGCGGCTGTCATCCGCTGGTGGTCACAGACTGCCATCCGAATCGCAGCTCGGGCAAACAGATTGAACCATTGGACAGCAATCCGACCGAGCAGTGGCGTGCGACAAATTCGTATCCGCCATGGAAAAAACGGGGGTGGAAAGGCCCCCGTGTTTAGCAGCACAATCCGCGCAAATCGTGATCGCAATTTTAGCGCGGCACGCAACCCGATCGGGCCACCCCAATCGTGCGCCACAAGCGTAATATTGTGAAGGTCAAGCGTCTCAATCAGGTGGACAAGGTTATCAGTGTGCTTTGTCAGTTGATAAGGGTAGGCCGTTGGTTTGTCGCTCAATCCGCAGCCCACATGATCGACCGCGATGGTCCGCATCGATTCCCGCAAGGGCAGGATTAGATTCCGCCAGTAAAAAGACCAGGTGGGATTGCCATGGACCATCAGCACCGGCTGTCCATTAGAGGCACCCTCGTCGATGTAGTGCATTTGCACCCCACCCAGATCGTGCCACTGCGAATTAAAAGGATAAAGTGTTTGCCAGGTCATCTCAAAATCGGAGGAAAAAGAATTTAAGCGTGGTGCCCGACCGGAATTTCTAATTGCGGGCACGGAATGCTTGGGAATCGCGAGTATACCCCGCCAGCACCCCCATTCGCAGTGGCACCCCGAAGCACGCAGTGCTCGTGATCTCAGTCAACGGTTGCTGCAGTGGCTCTCTGTTTCCAGAAAACAGCAGCCTGCTCATAGTAGGGCTGCAGCTTTTGCCAGTTTTCGGGATCCTCTTGGGCAAGTTTGACCGCCTGTTTGGCGAGCCACTGGCCGAAAAAATTTGTCGCTGTCTGGCTGATTCGCGGTGTTTCGAATTCTACATAAAACGGGCCGGTGGTTGCAAAACGATGGGTCTGGTTGCTCGATGCCCGAACCCGCACAAGGAACCACCCGCTCTGCTCAAAGGTGATAGGCGGTAGCTCGCCTCCAGCGCCTTTGCCGAGATTCACCGCGCGAATGACGCGTCCGTTTTTGACAATTTCCAGGTAATCGACTCGCTCTTTCACCGACAGCTTGATGTCGGGCTCAAGTTGTAAGGTCTCCCCTGGATTACCTCGGAAGACATGACCCGGTGGTTGACCGTGCACCAGCACCCGCAGCATCGGTCCGTTCGTTACCATCACTTGCCCTTTTCGAAGGCCCTCCCACCAGGCATCCTTGGTCATCGGTGTATCACTACCCAGATAAACGTAGACTCGATTATGCCCTATCGGATTCCCGACGTCCCCTGAACCGCTTCCGGCGGTGGGCACGATCCGTAAACCCGATTCGAGTAAGCGGTAGTAAATTGTTTCGCACCAGTGGCCCAGTCCGTTTACTCCGGGATACTGGTCCTGATCACGCGGGACACAGCTCGGAGGTGTCGGGGGCTCTTTCTTTAACCCTGCCCTCGTATAGCGATGGTGGGCCAATCGAACCGAATTTACTAGGCCATGAGCAACCCAGACTGGAAGATCGCGGGTGTCGGGAGATTCGGCGTCGATCCAGACAGGTTCCCCCGCTTGCCAGCTCTGTGCCAACTCGACGGCAGGTGGATGATCCTCTCTTAGGCGGTCGATCGGGAATCCGTTTTCCGGAAGCCTGGTGTTGTCGTCGGCCAGAGGAAAAATCGAAAGACCGCCACTGGCACGCGTATCTCTGCCTGCACAAATCGAAAACAATAGCTGCGGATCACGGTTTTCTCTACGCAGATCAGTCAGCTGATCCGTACTGCGCTTCCAGTTGTTCATTGTATCTGACCAACTGATGACTTGGACGAAGGCGAGATTCTCTGCTTGCATTAACTTTTCGATGTCTCTCACGGGTCGACGAACGTAGAGATCGCCCGCGTACCATCCTTCCGCTGCCATATCGACGAACCGTCGCATGCGGAGGGTCTTCGTATCTGTGCCCCCGCGTTCCATTTTGAAATGACCGGTGCGCGTCTTATATTCGGGACCGCATTCGGCTTCAAAGGTGTAGTTTCCCTCTCGCAGCACCAAGGATATTGGCGACTCGAAGATAAAGTGGTCCACCAGAAAAGGGGCCTTGGGAGCTTTGCGGGGACGACCGCGATCATTTTTTAAGTGCATCCTGCAGGCTAGCGGTTTGCCCGTAGCATCATCAATGACATGCAGTTGAAGCTCTCCGCTGCGAGGGACCGCGTCCGCAGGTGCTGGCAGAATCGCACCTGTCATCGCCACGCTGAGAATCAATTGGCTCCAAGCGTTTCCTGTATATTGCATGCCGTAAATTTTAATCTTTTCTCCCAAGTTGCCTCCTTGGCGAGGATCGCAGTGAGGGATTTCTCTTGTAGCTTGACTCAGCAATCTAGCAATAAATTCGATTGATTGCTCTCCCACTTTATCGGTATTGAACAACAGGTCGGAGGAACTTGTAACGGTTGGGCATCGGCTCGTAGAATAGAACGCCGTGGCACGGGGTAGTGTGTCGGGTATTTCCTGATTGTTTCCTTACGCCCTCCAGCAGTAAAGTGGATTTGCGATGAGTGATGATTACTACGCAGTTCTGGGTGTTAGCCGCGGTGCGTCCACGGCGGAAATAGAAAAGGCTTATCGGGAGTTGGCTCGCAAATATCATCCCGACATGAATCCCGACGACAGTGCAGCGGAGGCAAAATTCCAGGAGGTGCAGCGGGCCTATGAAGTTTTGAAAGATCCAGAAAAACGTGAAATGTTTGACCGTTATGGCAGTTCGTTTGATGCCGCAGGAGGTGCCGCGGGTGGTGGAAACCCATTCACTGGGGGCGCGTATCCCGGAGGTGGGGGATTTAATTTTGAAAGTGGCGGGCCTGGCGGGGCGACGTTTGACTTCAGTGAAATTTTTGGTGCTGGCGGAGGCGGGGGCGGATTCGAAGATGTAATCCGCAACATGAGCGGCCGGCGTCAACGCTCGCAACCACAACGAGGTCGAGACATTGAGCATCGTCTATCTATCCCGTTCACTACGGCCGTCCTAGGCGGAGAAGCCCAATTGCAGATTCAAAGGGCCAGTGGCAAAACCGAACGGATCGAGGTAAAAATTCCGGCGGGAATCGAAGATGGGAAAAAAATTCGTCTGCGCGGTCAAGGCGAGTCATCAGCCGACGGTGCCAGCCCTGCGGGCGATCTCTTTATCCAAGTCGCGGTGAGCGAGCATCCATGTTTTACACGTAAAGGCAATAATCTTACCGTCCGTGTGCCGCTGACTCCATCTGAAGCGGCCCTCGGCACCAAGGTGGAAATTCCTGCACCACGTGGCGCTATTTCACTTACAATTCCTCCGGGAACCTCTAGCGGAGCCCGGCTTCGAGTAAAAGGGCATGGGGTCTCCAAGCATGACTCCAATGCAGGGGATTTGCTTGCAGAGATACAAATTTCACTGAGCGAATCGCTTAGTGAGGGGGCAAAAAAATTGTATGCAGAACTGGCAGAGGAACCCGGCGAGAGAGCGCATCGAGATTTGTTGCGATCCAAGCTGACGTGGTAGCAGTACGCTGCACAATCGAAGTAGACCTGGTCACGATCAGATAGCAATTAATGGGGCAGGGGGAGCATGACCCGGCCCGCAAAACCGCGGTGAAGACGAAGTCAACCGATTACCATTTCATCCACGGAGAAGGCTGAGCGGATGGCCGAATACGATTTGCCACGCGATTTTCGGATCCGATTCGCGGCCGATTTTCGGAGCGTATACGACCGCCGGTGCGGCAAGAGTGATCAATATGTGCTGATCTACGGACGGGAAAATCGTCTGCTTCACAGTCGCCTTGGGCTCTCTGTCTCGCGCAAGGTGGGATCGGCAGTAGAACGCAACCGTTGGAAGCGATCCATACGAGAAGCCTACCGTTTGCAGCAGCGGTTGATCCCAACCGGTTACGATTGGGTCGTAATTCCGCGTAAGCAGCGTCCCCCTGCCTTGAGGCAGCTGCAGTCTAGTCTGCAAACGTTGACTCGAAAGCTCGCACGCAAGTTGGAGCAGCGTTAACGTGATGAATAGTCAGATGCGTCCCCACCGGTCGTGGCGAAAGGTACAACTGTTCTCTCGATGGTTAGCCGTGGGGCTGATTCGATGCTATCAGTTGGGGATCAGCCCGCTGTTGGGCCCCCGCTGTCGATTTCAGCCCACCTGTAGCCAGTATTGTTTAGAGAGTATCAGGAAATACGGGGTTCTGCGGGGGGTATGGAAGGGTGTGCTTAGGATCGGCAAATGCCACCCTTTCCATCCGGGGGGGATAGATCCTCCTTAATCGCGGTTTCCAGTGCATTTAAGTATTGACCCTCCTGGCCGTCTTGGCCTATTCTCTCGGCCGTTTCCAGGGATGGTCCGCTTTCTGTGCCAGGCAGGTGGCAGACAGGCAAACCGATTCCGTCAATCGGGTCTCTCTGGTCGGAATCAGAAATACGGTGAGGGTTCATGGTTGATCGCTCTGCATTTCGCTGCTGCATACATGTCCTTTGGTTGCTCATTCCTTTGGTCGGCACAAGTTGCACGGAGTCATCGCTACGGCTTCAAAACAATGACTCGCTGGAGGATGTGATTTCCGAGGTGGTGCTTCTACGAGATATCACGGATGCGTTCGGTGGCTACCCGATGGAGATTCAGGCGATTGGTCTGGTCGGTAATCTGGACCAAACCGGCGGTGATCCACCTCCTTCTGGATTCCGCCAGATGCTCCTGACAGAGATGCAGAAAAGGGGTGTGGAGTCTCCGTCGCAGATTCTTGCCTCGCCCACCACCGCGCTGGTTCTTGCCCGTGCAATGGTTCCTCCCGGTATTCAGAAGGGCGATCGGTTTGATGTCGAAGTCTATGTGCCGCAGGAACATGCGGAGGTCACAAGTCTGCGTGATGGTGTGATGTATGAGGCGCGACTTGCTGAGCAGGCGGTTGCCGGAGGGCGTCTGCGTCAAGGCAAGGTTATTGGCCTTGCTCAGGGCATGCTGCTTGTCGATCCGGCAGGCGATCCGAGTGATCGCTCCGGAGAATTGCGACGCGGCGTTATCCTTGGTGGAGGTGTGGCTTTGGAGTCGCGTCAGATCGGGCTGCTGATCCGAAGTGAAAGCCAGAGCGTCCGCACTAGCGCGCAGGTCGGTGCGGCAGTCAATCGTCGTTTCTATCGCACGCAGCGTGGCATAAAGGCAGGTGTCGCGACACCGAAAACCGATGAGTATGTGGAGTTGGTTATTCATCCCCGGTACAAGGATAATATTTATCGGTACGTCGACGTATTACGGAGTATTCCGGTGCAGGAGACAACCGCTCAGCGTCAGCTGCGAATGCGGTATCTCGGTCGCCGTTTGATGGATCCCTTAACGGCAAGCGACGCCGCTTTGCAATTGGAGGCTATCGGTTTGGATGCCAAAACGGTGCTGCTGCGGGGCTTGGAGAGTCAAGATGCGGAGGTTCGGTTCCGGTCTGCTGAATCGCTTGCGTACCTCGATCGGCCGGAGGCGGCAGCAGCATGCGGTGAGGCGGTTCGAGAGTATCCTGCTTTTCGTGCAGCAGCTCTCACGGCCCTGGGATCGATGGATGATCCGGCCGCACGTGATCAGTTGGTGCAATTGCTTGGTGAATCGAGTGCCGAGTCTCGTTACGGTGCTTTCCGTGCCCTGCGGTCGATGAATAAGCTTGACCCGCTTGTTCGGGGCGAGGAGCTAGATGGGGCATTTTCTTATCACGTACTCGACACCCGCGGGCCCTCCATGGTGCATGTGGCTCGCTCCCGACGTGCCGAGCTCATTCTTTTCGGCCCGAAAGAGCGATTGCAGACGCCGATGATTCTTGATGCCGGAAACTATATTCAGGTGAATGGAATTTCGGCCGATCGCGTCGAGGTTGTGAAGATTCTTCCCGGAGAGTCGGAGCAGCGGCGAGAGGTCACTTCAGTTTTAGATGATGTGGTGCGTGCGATTGTGGAGGTTGGCGGTTCGTATTCGGATGTGGTTCAGGCTTTGACGCAAGCCAAGGCGGCCGGCGCTCTCGGGTGCCGGTTAGAGGTCGATGCATTGCCTGACTGGGGCCGGAAGTTTGTGTCGACCCCGCGGGCCAGGAAGTTGGTGGACGGCGACGTAGGGGTTATCTCCGACAAAGAGGTGTTGTCGATCGATCCAGAAGTTGAGGCCGATGCGGCTGAAATACAGCTTCAGCAAATCGGAAGCTCCGCCATTAGTGCTTCCGGCGAGTTGGGTTCCGGTTCCGCCGAGCAGGCTGGCTCGGCGGGTTTGGGGGCCGTTTTTCGAGTGCCTGATGGGCGTTGGTCGTGGCCGCCGCGGATTGGTAGAATGTGGTCTCCGCAGGGTGAGTAAATTAGGTTTTCGAGGTTCGTGCCTCGCCTTGTTGTAATGGTCCAGTGGGCCATTTTCCGGCGGTTTTCAGCGATTTTTGTAGGTCAAGGGAGTCGCCTGGCTTGGGTTCTCGCTTGCTGCGGGCTTCACTGTCGCCGATTCGTGATTCGTTAAGAAATCCATGCCATGCTCAAAGCGCTCGAACTAACAGGCTTTAAGAGTTTTGCTGACAAGACTCGGTTTGAGTTTCCGCCCGGCATCACCGTTGTGGTCGGTCCGAACGGTTCGGGTAAGTCTAATGTGGTCGACGCGATTAAATGGGTCTTGGGCGAACAGAGCGTTAAGAGTTTGCGTGGAAAAGAAATGGCGGATGTGATCTTCAATGGATCGCATTCTAGACGCCCGTTAAACACGGCCGAGGCGGTTCTGACCTTTGATAATTCTGAGGGTAGGTTGCCGATTGATACGCCGGAGGTGCATGTTGGGCGACGGGTTTATCGCAGCGGTGAAGGCGAGTATCTGATAAACGGAAACGCCTGTCGCCTGCGCGACGTTAGGGACCTGTTTGCAGGGACCGGTGTGTCCACGCAAGCCTATAGCATTATCGAGCAGGGTAAAGTCGACGTAATGCTGCAGGCCTCGCCTCGAGATCGAAGGCTGATTTTCGAGGAAGCGGCGGGCATCAGTCGCTTTAAGGCGAAAAAGCTGGAAACGATCCGCCGATTGGACCGCGTCGAGCAGAATTTACTCCGGCTTTCGGATATTGTCGACGAGGTCGACTCCCGGTTGAGGAGCGTGCGGAAGCAGGCGGGGAAAGCACAGCGTTATCGGGAGCACACGACCCGCTTGCAGCAGTTGCGGACGCAGGTTGCCCAAACCGACTGGAAGCATCTGACCGAAACGCTGGAGGATCATCAGTCAAACCTCGAAACATTGGAATCTCAGGTCCGTGCTAATGTTGATGC
Source organism: Planctomycetaceae bacterium UBA7805 (assembly GCA_002480485.1). Lineage (GTDB taxonomy): Bacteria > Planctomycetota > Planctomycetia > Pirellulales > UBA7805 > UBA7805. The sequence goes on along the minus strand of DLCF01000143.1, from coordinate 3,735 downwards.
GGTCGATTCGCATGAAGCAAGGCTTGTGGAATTGGAAAGGGAGTTAAGTCAAGCCGAGGATACGATCCGGGACGGCGACCGGCAGGTTGCGGAGAATCGGGGATCGTTAGCTGCAAGCGAGAGTACGATCGAGCATCAGCGGAATCACTTGGCCGACTTGCGTCAGGAGATTGCTCGACGACGCAATCAAGTTGTCGCTTTGACGACGCGAACGCGTGATCTGGACGATCAGCTTGAGACGACAACTCAAGAGGTTGAGGCTGCCCGTGATGAGCATGCTGCAATTGCCGATCGGGTTGCAAAGCTCGAGTTACGTCTCGGCGATGCCCTGACTGCATGTCAAAAGCTGCGGGTGGAGCTTGATAAAAGGCGTGCTGCGCAATTGCGGTGTGTTCAGCAGAATTCCGAGCTCGGTAATGAAATTACCTCACTGCAAACGAGGCTTGAGGCAGATGCGACGGCCTGTGAGCGTTTGCAGGGCAAATTGCAGCAATTGGAGCAGTCGCAGAAGATTACCGGCCAAGAGTTGGTCGTGCTCGCTGAAGAGGAGGCCGCGTTGGCTTTGCAGATGGAGCAAGCGGAGGCAGTGCACGACGAGGTGAAGCAGGACTTGAAGCATTTGCAGGCTGATTTGCTTGAGGAACAGCGGGCGGTGGCACGGTTGCGCGAACTGCGATCGGGTTTGCATGAACGAGAGATGGTATTGCAGGAATTGGAGCGACAATTTGAGGGTCTGACGGCCGGCACGCGACAGATTCTGACTGATCCACTGCGTGGTGAAGGTGCACTTGGTGGGGTTCATGGGTTGATTGCCGATGTGTTCGAGGTGCAAGTGGATATGGCGCCGATGATTGAGGTCGCCCTGGGTGATAAGGCGGGTTTCTTATTGAGCGGAAGTGCAAAATCGTTGCGTGATTTTCTCGCTGCGCAGCAGTATGCCTTTGAGGGTCGTGTCGGTTTTTTAGCATCCGGCAATGTGGCTGTAAGGCGGGACGGAAGCGACGCGGCAAGCGAAGCGGCTATCTTGGCTATGCAGGAACGACCCGGCGTGCTCGGGAGGGCTGATCAGTATGTAAAAGCTGATCCGGAGTATGCAGATTTAGTTAGACAATTGCTGGGAAAAACTTGGCTTGTGGAGCGATTAGATCATGCCTTGGATCTGGCATCAGCCCATCCGGATAAGAATTTTGTTACCCGTGATGGGTGCTGGGTGGGACACGATGGAACGATCTGTGTCGGACCGCGATCGCATCGTGGAGGGCTGATTTCGCGTCGCAGTGAATTGCGCGATCTGAGGAAGCAGATCTCCGAACTCGAGGTAAATTTGGAGAATCGTGAAGCAGTCGCCGAGCGCTTGGAGGGAGAAGTCGCCGATGCGGTTGCTCGCTTGGAGGTCGCCAGCGAAACGAGACAGGATTTTCAGCGTCAGGTGGACGAGTGTGCTAGAGAGCGGACCGCGACCGAGCAGCGGCGAAAGCAGCAGGATGAACAGCACACTGTAACTACCGAGGAATGGGGCCGTGCAAGGATCGCGAGAGATGCTGTCAGTGCTGATCTGGCTATGTTTCGCGATCGCCGCAAGGAGAACGAGGCCGAGCTGTTCGAGCTTGAGCGGTTGGTGAAGTTCGATCAGTGCCGGCTGGATGAGTTGGAGCGTCAGCGGCAGGCCTGTATGGCCGACGCGACTGCGGCCAAGGTGGAGTTGGCCCGAAGTGAACAGGCGCTCGACAGTCTGTTGGCCCGCATGCACCAATTTCAGCAGGATCACCACGAGCGACAAAAAACGATCATGGAGACGCGTCAATCGTTGGCAGAGGCCGAGGAGGGTGCTGAGCAGACCGAGCAGGATATCCTTCGTCTGGAGGGGGAGGTTGCTTCGCTGCACCTGAAGCAGGAGGGCCTCGAGACAGAGATCCTAAGGCTCAATGCGGACCGCGAACAATTGCGAGCAAGCCGAGGAACCATCAACATTGATTTGCAAAAAATGCGAGCTGAGGTTCGCCGTCTAGAGGGAGAAAAACATACTGAGGAACTGGCGGCCGGGGAAATCCGCCATCAGCGCGATGCGCTGGCAGAGCGAATGCAAGAGGACTATGGCATCGATATGCTTCAGTTAACCGAGTCGGTTGACACGGAGTTAGATGAAGAGCGTGAAAGCGTGGAGGCGGAGATTACGGATTTACGTCGCAAAATTGATGCAATAGGTAATGTGAATCTCGACGCATTAGAAGAGCTTGAGGGACTTGAGTCACGCCATGGCGACTTGGCAGTCCAGTTGGATGATCTTACCAATGCCAAAAAAGCACTTGAGCAGATCATTGACCGCATCAATGCTGATAGCAGAAGGTTATTTATAGAAACGCTAGAGACGGTACGAGGCCACTTTCAAGGCTTGTTCCGCAAATTATTTGGTGGCGGTCACGCTGACATTGTGATTGAGGATGAGGCCGACATTCTGGAGAGCGGCCTGGAGATTGTGGCGAGGCCTCCTGGCAAAGAGCCACGAAGTATATCCCTGCTCAGTGGCGGTGAAAAAACGCTCACTTGCGTGGCATGCCTTTTGGCCATATTTCGTAGTCGACCCAGTCCTTTCTGCGTGCTGGACGAAGTGGACGCGGCCCTTGACGAGGCAAACATTGAAAGATTTGTCAAAGTTTTAAATGAATTCTTGCAATGGACCCAATTTATTGTGGTCACACACAGTAAAAAAACGATGGCCTGTGGTGGCACGCTGTACGGCGTCACAATGCAGGAGTCCGGCATATCCAAGCAGGTTTCTGTACGGTTTGAGGACGTGAGCGAGACCGGTGAAATCCTCAATGCCGGAGGAGACGACGGCACGCAAGCGGCCTAGAAACTGAAGGTTAGGGTCCCAACCATGGCCGAGCAATGCCATCGGTTGTTTCGCCTCGCTCAGCCACCGCAGGCACTGCGTGTGCTAGCGACTCATGCGATGCCGATGGAGCTTGGCCGAACTCTAATCGAAAAAAAAGAAGAATCCATGCGTTGTGCCTAATCGTTGTAACCGGAATATTCCATTCGACAAAAAAGAAAAATATAACGCATTGCACGGGTAATTTTGTAAAAATGCGGTCTGTCCATGGCGTCCCCAACTTTGCGATTAGCGTAATAGTCGCTACGACTTGCGAAACTCTCTAAAGGTTCACCCCCTGATTGTACGAAACTAACTCTCGGAAGGGCTTGTTCTTCCGCAGCACCAATTCGCCACACGGCGAAATGGAAGCGGCAGGAAGCTCTTCCCAAAGGGGGGGAACAGCAAAAGGCTGTGCCTGTATAGAGCGTCTGAAAGTCCGTCTGTGATGATCAGGATCTCTCGCTCGTTTTCTCTCTTTGTCGTGACCTTGCCGGTCGATTCGACAGGCCTAGTTGCGAACCCGGTGCTTCGATGATTGGGAGACCAGTCTCACCAGGTTTGACAGGCCAGTTGATAGAGTCGTCGCCGGGCCGCGGATCAGATGGAACTGAACCACTGCCAAAGAGAGAGACAAATTAGGGCCCCGACCCAGATGTTCGTGACAAAAGCCGTTTTACCCACAGTCTTCGGAAGGGAACCGAGAAAAGGCTTGTCAGTCGCTAGCAGGGGCGTTGAAGTTTGTAGTTGGAAACGGATTTTTCGGCTACAGACAATTAGCAAAAACAGTGAGAGTATGGAGCACCTGACATGAAGGTCTTCACAACCGGACAGGTCGCAAAGATCTGCAAAGTGGCCCCCCG
>DLCF01000147.1 GCA_002480485.1 Planctomycetaceae bacterium UBA7805 | reverse complement strand
CTGCTGATTGAGGAATGCGAACAGACTCGCGATATCCTCCAGAGAGAGTTCGTTGAGCAGACCCGCTGGCATCGTCGACTTTTTATTCGGCACAATTTCGTCGATATCCTCCGCAGCGACAAATACTTCATTTCCTTCTGGATCCAGAACCACAACACTGCCATCCTTTTTCTCTCGAATCACCCCGTTGAACGTCCGGCCACTAGCGGTAGCGACGGTTTTGGTCGCGTATTGATCTGAGATAAAGTGCGACGGATAGAGAATGGATTGCAATAGCTCTTTTTTCTGAAATCGTTTGCCGACACTGCTAAGATCGGGGCCGACGCCACCTCCGATGTCTCCATGCCGATGGCATTTAATGCAATCCGCCTTGGCATAAATAATCCGTCCCTGCTCAGGAGTTGCTGCTAGCGCGTCATCACTATCAAGATACTCCTCCAGTTCATCAAACGAATAGCGATCAAGTGCAGACTCCTCCGGCAGCACCGGATCCGGAAGATCGGGATACGTGGCACGAAACCAGTTTTGCCACGCAGTGATTTTCGCCTTCTCATTCGTCGCGTCGCTTGCTGGGTTTTCGCCAGACCACTTTGCTAATAGGGTCGTTGCGAGACGACGACCTACATCCTGATTCTGGTTAAGCCCTTGTAAAATTAAATGTCGGAAAACTTGCGGTTCCTCGGAAACGCGGGAAGATGCGGCAAGCTTTGCCATCACCGCCACCGCGTAGCCATCTTCAAGAATATTGAGTGATCGAACTAACAAAGGCCAATTTGCTCCCTCGGTCTGCTGTGCCAGGGCAACTGCTAGAATCTCACGTCGCTCCGGTTCATTTTCAAACAGCTCGCGGAGATAAGCCATTTCCTCGTCCCTACCACTGCGAGCAAGAACTGCAGCGATTCCAATCCGCAGTCGGGATACCGCCTCCCCATCCTGGTCTACCAAATCCCGGTCGAGGCGGATGAGCTTGCCCAGCAGATCATCGTCCGGATGTTTTGGCAGAAAGGCAATCGTGCCAAGTGCAGCGCCTGGCCATTCGACACCTCGATCCAGCACAAGTGCGTGCTCCTTCGTACCCATCTTGGATACGAACCGTCGAGCCGCTTCATCCAGGTAACGCGTGTGCGATTCGCTTGTCGAATCTTTCTGTAAATCTGAAATCAATTGGAGAATTTCAAATTGTTCTGCAGGGGTCCAGCCTTTGGTGATAAACGGAGCATGAGTGATCAGGTGCGTCTTGTCCTCCAGGGGAAGATCGCTTTTGAGATACTCTAGATAACGCGTGGCCACCAGATTTGATTCCAGGTAGGCAAGCAAGCGTACGAGTTCGCGATTAATAATGGTATTCCCGGACGGGAATTCACTGGCAATCTGGCTGGCTGCATCAGAAACGTCTTCGCTATTAATTTTTCCCTGCAGTAGTGCGAGTTGCATAACGCGGAGCAAATCTAAAAATTCGCGATCCGCGATGAACGAATCAGTCCAACGATTGGCAGCTCGAAAAACATCAAGGCAGATTTCCTTGGATGGTCCGGTACCAAGCATCGCCGTACCTCCCACGAGAAATACCCGTTGTGTGTCGGTGTCGAGCACAAGATCTTGCCAGGCAGTGAGAGGTATTTGCTGCAGCGTTTTGGCGGCGGCCCAGGCAAGGTGCCGGTCACCATGCCCAAGGAGACCGACCAGTTCTTCAACTGACTCCACATCAGGCCCAATCCGGCCGAGCGATTCGCAGGCCGTCCTGCGGACCACAATATTCGGATCGTCAAGAAGCTCAACCAGTCGCGCTCTTCCGCTAGCATGCTCCGGGTGCAATCCGAGAAAATAAGCCGCTTTTCGGCGGATTCGTCGATCGCGATCACGGGTTAGCTCCACCAGAAGTTCCGCGCTGGGTTGGGGACCGTATAGCTGGAGTAAATCGACTGCTCGAGTGCGAAGCATTGCGTCGGCAGTCGGGTCGAGGACAATCGTGAGAAGTTCGTCTTCCCAAGGTTCCCCCAGTTCTTCTTTCACCAGAGCAATTTGTTGACGGGCCCAAGCAGTTTGAAGTTGCGGCTGTCGCAGAGCGACCTCAATGCCCGTTCCCAGATCTTGAACTTGCGGCGGCACACGACCGGTCCAGCCGACACGATAGACGCCGCCTTCGGTACCGCGGCCCCCGGTGCAAAAATAGAGCATGCCATCCGGACCGACTTCCATATCCGTCACGTTAAGTGGATTGCCTTCCAGAAAGACGTGAACTTCGCCGGTGTACGAAGCGCCTTGGCGTTTCATTCGTACATCAAGAATTCGTCCTCTTGCCCAGTCTCCGACAAATAGGGATCCATGGTACCTGATCGGGAACATGAAATGGTTGTAGACAGTCATGCCGGTTGGCGAGCCGTTTCCCGTTTCAGCGAAAGCAGGAAGGCTGTCGATAAAGTAATCCGGCCACTTTGCCCAACCGCTTCGCCAGCCGAATTCGGCACCAGGAATCACATGATTGCCGCGTGTCGGACGGTGCCAGGTGGTGCCCTGATCCCACTCCATATCGGCATCCCAGGTAAAGAGATCACCAGCCGCATTAAAGGCCATGTCATAGGGGTTCCGCAGCCCCCCGGCGAACCGCTCAATTTCTCCCCCCGCCGGATCGATTCGCAAGACCACTCCACCCGGCGCTTTTCCGGTATTGGCGTGGCCCCGTGGATCCTCGTACCGCGGCGTCACAAGATCACCCTCGTAGATATTCCGATACGGGCTCCGCGTTGAAAACTCGGTATCCAACTGGGTGAGATTGCCCAGCAGCAGGTAAATCATGCCATCGGGTCCCAGTTGCAGTGCGTGAGGACCATGTTCTTGCATTCCGGTGGGGAATGCGATCACGAGGTCAATATGATCAATCACGCCATTACGGTCATCGTCCGAAAGACGGTAAAGACCTGCGCCACGCGGTCCGTCACCAGTCACCATTACTTGCCCGTTCATTGCGAGAATACCCTGACAGCTTTTGACCTGATCACAATAGGTGGTCACTGTTTCGGTAATGCCATCGCGGTCCATGTCCCGAATCAATAGCAGCGGTCCCTGCTCGCGCGATGCAATGATGTTTCCAAACTCATCGAATGCCATCGCGATCAATGACCCCGTATCATCCGAAGGTGTCACGCCCTCAACACGGAATTCACGACTAACGCGGAATCGATCAGTGTTGATTTCTGCACGTCTTGAGCTGGCGACACCCGCTACGAGTTGACTTTGATTTGTGCTGACGGCGAGTGGAGTTTTCCAAATGCGACCATCTTCCACACCCGACAACACTTGTGCAGGTTGCCAGCGGCTGTCAAGAAATTCAGACTGTTGCCAGTTTCCGTTTGATTCCAGGTTTGTTTTCCAAGTAGAGTTAGTGACCATGTGGAACATCGCATTTCGCGTTCCGCGAAGCGAAATCGTCGCTACAAGTCCTGCCGGCCCGGCTGTATTTTTGATCGCTTCGATGGCAACCACATTGCGACCGGCGTGAAGATAGGGTGTAAGCTGATAGCGCTCCAGGTTCTCGGGCCCGCGTCCGGCAGCAACCTTAATTCCATTCACGTATAGTATGTATTGGTCATCACAAGCCATGTCGATCCATCCCTGACATTGGTCGGGGATAATGAATGTTTTGCGGAAGTAGCAGATCCCAGGAGGATTTTTTACGCTCTTTTGTTCCGCCGACCAGATCCAGTTTGCGCTCGGAATAGTATCAACCTGCGCAGCAGCAGGACTTGGAAACACGCAGATGGAGAGCAATCCAAGCAGGCTTATGATCGAAAGATATTGCTTCTTTGCCGGGACGCTGGTGGCAGAGTCCATCCTGTTTCTCCCTCATCCGCATGTGAAAAAGATATAGCGGGATTCCTCTCCCGCCCTTGCCACTTGGCAAACGTTCGGCGACGTGGCAGCGGAGCTTACAAGCAGTCGGCTAGGGGTACAACAGATGTTTCTTGGTAAATGGTGGCAAAGCTGGCGATACGCATCGGAGGACGCACAGATCACAACCGTCGTAGAAACCGTGATGGAGACAGACCCTTGCTTGTAGGGTGATCTGCCTTGCGGTACTATCTCTGCTTGCAGTGACGATCGCGTTTCGCGTAAACCCCGGTGCTTTTGAGGAAAACTACAATGAACATGCGTTCTGGCACGATGCTGCTTTGGATACTTCTTGTCATCTCCGTTGGATGTTCTCAACAGGCCAACAACCTTGCGGACATCAGCGAGTCGGACGAAGCTTTTGTATTGGGCGACTTGCTAGAACCATTTAACCCCCCATCGCTCGAGTCGCTTGAGCAATCGGTTAACGCGGGCGGGGGCTGGATCGACCGTCCAGTGCTCGACAGTCTCGTGCTGTTGCGAGAGCGACAGGCCAAAGAACCGATTTTGGCAACGGTGAATCAGGCGTTGGACTTGCGAAACAATTCGGATGAAGAAAATGCAAAAATTTTAAGCGCACTTGGTCGTCTTCCAGAGAATGACGCAGAAGTAAATTACGCGGCTCAAATTACGCGCGCCACGCCACAAGCGCTGAACAACCAAAATCCTTTGCTTGCCAGTTCGATGACGGAGTTTGAGGTATCGAGTTTGACCGGCTTTGGACTCTTCGGATTTGACTGGAATTTTACCCCTTTTGCATCTCAAGATTCCGTGAAGTCATGGCAGACCAGCAAGGATGGTTTGTATGACAAAGTTATCATGCGCAGCGATTTGCTTTGGAGTGACGGCACTCCGATCACCGCGCATGATATTGAGTTCAGCTTCAAAGTCATCATGTCATCGCAAGTGCCCATTCGCGCGCAGAGGACCGGCACCGAAGCCATCAAATATGTGAAAGCTTACGACGATCAAACACTTGTTTATTTTCACAATGAACCGCTTGAAACAAACGTCTGGAATATCAACTTCTCCATTATTCCCAAACACATCTATGAAAAGTCGCTTGCCGACGATCCTTCGCTCGTCGACAGCGATTATCACGTGCAAATGGAAGAAAATCCGGTGACCGGCGGGGGATATGAGGTAGTCAAGCGGGATCAAAGAGAAGTGGTGCTCAGACGTCGAGAATCATCCTTTATGTTTGCTGGGAAGCAGGTTCGCGAGAAACCTTTTTTTGAAACAGTGCGCTTGCGGATTATACCCGTGTCGAGCGTTCGTCTCCTGAGTCTGGAGGCAGGCGACATTGATGAGATGAATTTGGAGCCGCAGCAGTGGAGTGATCAAACAAACGGTGATGATTTTTATCGGCGATGCACCAAAGCCCGAGGGTTGGAATGGACCAGTTTTTCATTTCAGTGGAACGCGAACACGCCTTTTTTTTCCGACCCCAAGGTGCGACAGGCGATGACATGGGCTTTTGATCATCAAGAAATGCTCGGCGTGCACCGTAAAGGTCTCGATCAGCCCTGCACCGGCACCTATCACCCAACTTCGCGATGGTATCCCGGTAGTGGCAACGCGGTCGGAGTCAAAATAGAACCGGTCAAACAAAACTTGGAGAAAGCGAAACAGCTACTCGACGAGGCGGGCTGGATGGATACTGACGGGGACGGTTATCGTGATAAGGACATCAACGGAAAAAAGCGAAAATTTGAATTCACAATCATTGTCCGTAATGCGAAAGAGCGAATTGATCTCTGCGAATTACTTGCACAGAATTTGCGATTGGTGGGAGTAGCCTGTAATGTAAAGCCTCTTGAGTCGGCAACGCTTCAAGACAAACTCTTTAATAAGCAATTTACTGCTGCGTTCGGTGGTTGGGGAACTGGAGCCGATCCGGACACCTCGGAGAATATTTGGGGAAGTGGTCAGCAACGGAACTTCGTCGATTACAAAAATCCTTTTGTTGATGAACTGTTCGAGGAAGGTCGCAAATTGTCGGAAGATCGGAAGCCATGGAAAGATTTGAAAATTTGGAAAAATTCAGATGTGATCGCCTTCTTACAGATAGACCCCGACATGGCAGAAAAGAAACCCTCTCGGGAAGATTGTTATGCGGCGATTCATGCCCTTCTTTGGCGGGATCAACCCTACACTTGGCTGTTTTATCGCAATGCCTATCATGGATTCAATAAGCGTCTCCGGGGCTACAATTTTAGCCCGCGAGGTATTTTTGGATATGGGCCCGGATTCAGCAGCCTCTGGATGCCGCAGGAAAGTTGAAGGTCGGTATCTGTCGCGAGTAAAAGAGTACATCGGAGTTGACGGATAATCGGCGGGCGACTAAGAATTCGGGATGCTTAATTATCTCATCCGTCGGATAATATTCGGTCTGGCAACGCTGCTGGTGATCACTTGTGCGGTCTACGCGCTTATCCGGCATATGCCGGGAACGCCCCTCACGCTCGATCTCGCGGAGATGAGTCTCGATCAACAAATCAGCCCTTCTGAGATGAAGCGGTTAGAGCGGCAATATCATCTTGACCGACCTTGGTACGTTGGTTATTGGCTCTGGGTGGGAAATCTCGGTCGAGGAGACTTGGGCCGCTCGATCAAAGAGAAGAAACCAGTTTCCCAAGTTATCGCAGAACGAGTTCCCCGAACTTTGTTACTCTCCGGCACATCGTTGGTCTTGGCTTATCTACTCTCGCTTCCTCTCGGCCTCTATAGTACTGCCCGAAGCGGGAAAATCGACGAGCGGATTGTGAGTACGTTGCTTTACATGCTTTACGCCGTGCCTACCTTCGTGGCCGGCCTCTTGCTCCTGGTTTTCTTTTATAAGGATTTAGCAGGAACTCCCTTTCAGTTGGAGCCGGGGATGTTCAGTCGTAACTACAGCACGCTCTCACCAACGGGTCAGGCTTTAGATGTTGCGAAGCACATGATTCTGCCGGTCATTTGTTTTACTTACGGGTCTCTTGCCTATTACAGTCGATTTATTAAATCAAATATGGAGGAAGTTGTCAGGCAAGATTACATCCGCACCGCTAAAGCCAAAGGTGTTGCTCCCCCCCGGATTCTTCTGCAGCATGCGTTTCGCAATACGCTCATTCCCTATGTCACCATGATCGGTCTGACTCTGCCCGCACTGATCGGAGGTTCGGTTGTTCTGGAATATATTTTCAATTGGCCCGGAATGGGGACACTGTATCTCGACGCGCTTTCTCAACGAGACTATCCAGTAATTATGGGTCTTACCCTGATGTTTTCCGCATTGACGCTTGTAGGCCAGTTGTTGGCCGATGTTTTGTATGCCGTGGTGGATCCCCGGATCTCTTATCAGTAAATCTCGAGAGACGTAAAGCAAAAAAACGATGTCGCAAGACGCTGAAAATCACGCAACCCAATCGATCGGTTTCTGGGCCGAGGCCTGGGTCCGTTTTCGCCGTCAGAGACTGGCGATGGCGGCCCTGGTATTTGTGGGCTTGTTGGCAATGATTGCAGTTTTCTCCCCGGTGATTGTGGGCACAAAACCAATCATTTGTCATTACAAAGGCGGCTATTATTTTCCGGCCGCCGGATATTTCTATGAGCAATGGGAAAATCCGATTTTTATCACCGATGGTGTGATCTACAGCTATCCGCAGAAACTAAAACAAAACGACTCCGAGAGTTGGGCCATTTGGCCCATCATCTACCAAGATCCTCTCCGGCGTGTGCGTGACGGCGAGTGGAATGAAGGCAGTGGCAATCCGATCGGATCGGCAGGCACGCCCAGTCGGCGTAATCTGTTTGGCACGAATGATCTGGGGGAAGATGTCTTTGCCAAAATGATTCATGGCACTCGTATCGCGTTGTTGATTGGGTTTGTCTCTACAGGAATCGCAACGGTAATCGGCATCTTTGTAGGTGCATCAGCCGGTTTCTTCGGCGGTAAGATTGATTGGGCACTATCTCGGGCTATTGAGATCATGATGTGTATTCCCACGCTGATTCTGATTCTTGCCTTGATCTCGATCATCGATAAACCGACGATCTGGCATTTGATGGTCGTAATTGGTGTTTTCGGATGGACTGGGATCGCGCGACTGACGAGGGCCGAATTTTTAAAACTCAAACAACTGGAATACGTAACCGCTGCAAAAGCCTTGGGTTTTCGATGGCCGCGACTGATGTTCCGACACATTCTTCCGAATTCGCTCGCGCCAGTGATTGTGCCAATCACCTTCGGAATTGCAGCGGCGATCCTACTGGAATCGACCCTCGGTTTTTTAGGAATCGGGGCGCCTGACAAAACCAGTTGGGGCAGATTACTTAACGAAGGCAAAGAAAACCTGCAGATGTGGTGGCTGATTGTTTTTCCAGGAGCCGCAATCTTTCTTACCGTGTTGGCTTATAATCTTATCGGTGAAGGAATTCAGCAGGCAACCGATCCTACCTTAAAGAGTTCTAAACATTAGCAACGCGTTAATCATTGCTTGCGGAGCATGAAATCGTGAATGGGACATCTAAACGGACAGCGTAGTGATGGAAAATCTTTTAGAGATAGCTGACTTACGAACCTACTTCCATACCGAGGAGGGAGTGGTCAAAGCGGTCGATGATGTGTCATTGGACCTTGAGCGGGGCCATACGCTGGGCATTGTAGGTGAGTCGGGCTCTGGCAAATCGGTCACTTCGCTGTCGATCATGGGGCTTTTGGGGGGAAACGCCAAAATTGAAAGCGGAAGCATCGCTTTTTTGGGGCGTAATCTTGTCGGATTGCCGGATTCCGAAATGCGACATGTCCGCGGTGGCGAAATCAGCATGATTTTTCAGGAACCGATGACTTCGCTCAATCCGGTGTTCACGGTAGGGGATCAAGTCATTGAAGCGATTCGTTTGCATCAGGATCTCACTCCGCAACAAGCCAAGGCCCGGACTATCGAGCTCTTTGCTGAGGTAGGAATACCGAATCCAGACCAACGTGTAGACTATTATCCGCATCAGATGTCAGGCGGGCAGCGTCAGCGAGTCATGATTGCGATGGCACTTTCATGTAATCCAAAGTTACTGATTGCCGACGAACCGACAACTGCATTGGATGTCACGATTCAAAGACAGATTCTCGACATGCTGCGTGATCTACGCGACAGTCGCGGTATGGCCGTAATTTTTATCACGCATGATTTAGGTGTGATCGCTGAGATTGCCGACCACGTAGCTGTGATGCTCGAGGGGAAAGTGGTCGAATATGGGGATGTGCTGCAAATCTTTTCCAATCCTCAGCACTCTTACACCAAGGGCCTATTGGCCTGCCGCCCGCGTTTGGACTCGCCGTTCCGACGTTTGCCAACGGTGTCCGACTTTATGGAAATACGGGAAGAGCATGGCCAGCAGGTTATTGTAGAGAAACAGTTGGATCTGGAGAGGCAGCAACAACTGTATAACGAAGGTCGCGGTCGCCTACTGCACCCCGGTTCCGAGGCAATGATTGCCTCTTTGGGAAAAGATGACGGTAGCCGGTTGAGTGATGCAACAGTGGTACCTGCGGGCACAAAACCACTGCTGGAGGTTCAGGATCTTTGCGTCCATTTTCCCGTGCGGAAGGGATTCTTTCAACGCGTGGTGGGCCAGGTAAAGGCGGTGGATGGCGTAAGTTTTCAAGTTTATCGTGGTCAAACACTTGGCCTCGTGGGCGAATCGGGTTGCGGAAAAACAACCACTGGTCGAGCGTTGCTTCGATTAATCGAACCCACTTCCGGTGAGGTATCTTATGACGGAACACCGTTATCTAAATTAAATCCAACCGAATTGCGTAAGTTGCGCCGTCGGATACAAATAATTTTTCAAGATCCCTATGGATCCTTGAATCCCCGAATGACAATCGAATCCGCACTTATCGAGCCGATGAGGTTGCACGGAATCGGTCTTTCTCATAGCGATCGGGTAGATCGCGCGGTGTCGCTGCTTGACGAAGTAGATCTGAGTGCCGCGCATCTACGACGTTATCCGCACGAGTTTTCTGGAGGACAGCGACAGCGCGTTTGTATCGCTCGTGCGCTTAGCGTAGAACCTGATTTTATCGTCTGCGATGAATCCGTATCAGCGCTTGACGTGTCGGTGCAAGCACAGGTTTTGAATCTACTAAGTGATCTGCAGGAAAGACGCGATCTTACTTACATTTTTGTGAGCCACGATTTGTCAGTTGTGAAATTTATGGCAGATATGATGGCCGTGATGTATGAGGGAAAATTTGTTGAGTTTGGCGTTTCGGAACAAATTTATGCAAACCCTCAGCAGGATTATACGAAACGCTTGATTGAGGCCACCCCTGATGACAATTTAGAGTACATTCGTTCGAGGATTCAGGAACGCAGGACATCTACAGTCGACTGATTTCAACCGATTGAAGATTCCGATTTCGACCCATCCTCCAGAGCGGCTCCCAGCATGCTTTCACAGCGTGCGAATGTTGCCCACCGTCGGACCACGTTTCGTGGATTCGCTAGTCCCAGCGATTCAAGATCGCCTGAGTCACAGCTTTGTAAGACGGATGCCCCGATCCGATAATTTAAGCGGGCAGAGAATGCCACTGCTGATGTTGGTTCACAGATTGCTTGCCGGACAGATGTGATTGTCAACGCGGCAGTTTGCGGACCATTATTTTGCTTCCATTGCCACCGAAGATCTTCCGCGAAATCTAAACAACGTCGCGGATTCGATGCAAAGCAACTTGCTGGCTGAAATTGTTCCATGTGTGCCAGAAGCAGGTCTGTCCAACGGAGTGTCCGACGATAAATGGTTTGCATTAAATCGCGAGAATTCTTTTCTGGGAGGCAACGCTCTAAGTTCTCCATAGTGCATTTTATAAGCTTGCAATGTTTTTTAAGAATATCGCTGGCAGCATCTCGGAAAGGTGCTGTGGCATCCACCGGATCGGTGTCGGTGGACCACTTCTGGGGTTTGGCCAAGATTGCCGCCCAGACACGAGAGAGCGGTTCGCTAAGAATCATTTCCGTAATCAGTGCTAGTGTCGATGTGGAATGTGCTTGTGCTGACGCTTTCGAAGCGTTTTCTTCATGTTCTGCCCATTTTTGTGACCGACGCGTTCCTTGAACGCGATTATTGAAATTGGGTAGGTAAAAATTCCAGCGATCAAGTCGATCATGTGACGCGGTCAAATACTCGTGCAAATAATTGCTTTGTCTTCGTTGTGTGTGTCTATTAATTTTTGGGGGAGAGATTGCCAACAGACAAGCAAGTTGAATCAAGTCCTCAGGCTGCATTCGTGCATCGATTAAATCGTTAAAAAAATAACGCATGGCATTCAAATTATGCAATTGGTTTGCCAAACGTGGTTTACCCGATCGACCTGGGTATTTGAGGGAGCAGATAAACGGTTTTTTATAGGGTATCGTCGCACAACTACCCATATTTTTCATAAGTTTCCCTGATTCTGCTGCCCATGGCATTGTGGCGTTTGAGCAACGGGAACTTACACAAAAACGCATAGTGGTGTTTCACTTTTGCATCATACTGTCACCGTAAATTTTAAATCGCGCTTTCGCTTTGATTTTACTGACCGCCATCCCGCCTCGCGGATTTAAAATTCTTTGATGCTGCTGTTCGACAATGACCCCGGAAAGATCCGCGAGCATTTTGTTGAGCATATCGATGGCTTTCCGCATGCGACTTTTAACCGTTCCTTGAGGAATGCCAAGCCGGTCGGCAGCTTCTCGGATTTTGAGGCCCTTGTAATAGACCAATTCGAGCGGCTGACGAAGAGATATAGGAAGATTATTCACTGACCTGCGAACATTCATTCGGATTTCTTCCTTTTCCAAGCTCTGCCCCGGCGGGGAGACTGTGCCCTCAATCTGGTGCACTAAAATTTGTGGCGAATGCTCATTGCGGGTCTTTGGTTGATCGAGGCTTTGCATTCGATGCCGTTTATTTTTCCGCTGCAGATCAATCGCCTCGTGTGTTGCAATAGCATAAAGCCAGGGCCTGAGAGCCCGGCCAGGATGAAATTGGTTTCTCTTCAAATGCATTTTTAAAAACGTGCCTTGGCGAGCGTCTTCAGCCCACTGCGCGTTTCCAAGCAAGCGAAATAAGTGACGATATATTTCATCTTCATAACGGTGCACCAGTCGGTCAAATAGATTGCGATCATCAGTTGCAAGGTATCGATCCCAGATAAATTCGTCGCTTTGAAAAAAATTGTGGTTCGGGTGTTCTGATTCCGAGGAGCGATCGATATTCTGAATCCGGTTTACCATCATGGCCTGCTTTCTGTACAAGTCCGTTCGTACAATGCGAACAAATTCCCGCGCGGTCAGATCCAACGACCCAACGAGCGTTTCCCTGTTCGAAATGGTGACGAAATTGGAGTTTAGTTTTGATGAGATCCGGAAGAATTTCCGGTTACCATCTGTGATTAAGAAAAGACGAATTGAGATGAGAAAAGTCGTGAAAAGATGAGTGTAAGAAAGTGGATGTATGACCGGGATAAACCTCCTCGGCGACACTACCTACGAAAAGGGCAACTGGCGTGCCATTTCGATTACGAATTGAGTGACTGGTTTTTTTGAGCAAACATAACATACGATACAAGTTGACCTTGGCAAAATAAGAATTGCTTTTTCTCAGTGAATTCGGCAGACTCAGGAAAATTAATGTTTGGAAATATTTCCTGAGATTTGCAATTTCTCCAGAATCTGCGAAGCCCCCAAAACCCTGATAGCATTGCAGTCCAGTGTATTGATATCGATGATAAATCGCATTTTAGAACCCGAAGTCATGGAATCGTCAGAAGAAGCAATGGCCTATGATTCGATGGACCACCACGCGGTAAATATCCAGTTTGTGCAGGATTTAATCGCTGCCGGTTGTCCTGATCGCGGTTCTGTTCTGGATCTTGGCACGGGCACCGCTCAAATTCCGATCGAACTCTGCCGTATGTTGCCGGCGATCAGAATCGTGGGAATTGATCTTTCTGTGGAAATGCTCGTTCTGGCAGAAAAAAATATTGCAGCATCCCCTTTTAAAGAGAAAATTCGAACCGAAAAATTGGATGCAAAAAAAATTTCCGATCAAGCGGAACAGTATGACGTATGTGTGTCCAACAGTATCGTCCATCATATCCCTGTTCCTGCCGATGTATTTTCGCAAGCCGTCCAGGTAACACGCCCCGGCGGGTTGCTGTTCTGGCGGGACTTAGTCCGGCCTGAGAGTGATGCGGAGGTAAGGCACCTTGTCCAAACATACGCTGGCCAGGAGAATGAGCATCAGCAGCGTTTATTTTCTGATTCCTTATATGCTGCACTCCGCCTGGAAGAGGTCCAGGATTTCGTTGCCAATTTGGACTTTGATCCAGCAAGTGTAACACAGACAAGCGATCGGCATTGGACGTGGTCCGCCAAAAAATAGGCCGTTTGCATGTGTGTACCACAAACAAATATAATATTTCTTCTTCGAGGGTGCGTGTGGAAGAGTTCCAAAACGAATCGCTGGCCGGAACAGAAATTACGAAAATTGGCGATCCAAAAGACGACGATATTTCGGGTATGACACCGGCACAACTTGAAGAGGCTAAAGCGATCGGTCGTCGTGAATTGATCGCCTCGCTTTTGGGCCGTGCACTCGATCTTGTTTACCTTGTCTCGATGGTTGTTTTGATTGCCCAACCGGATTCGGGATACATGCTCTGGCTTAAGGGGTTCAGCGACTCTTCGACCGTGCAACTGACACTCTTGACCGCTTCTATAATCACGGGAAATCTGCTGGTCTCTTTTCCTCTCTCGCTCTACGCGGGTCACATTCTGCAACATCAATATCACTTGTCACGACAGAGTTTTCTCCAATGGATCTGGCGGAAAGCAAAAGGATTTTTCTTGGAGATGATTTTTTCACTTGTTCTGGTCATTATTCTTTACTGGATAATATGGATGACACAGGGTTGGTGGTGGTTGGTGGCGGCAGTTGGATTTTTCTTTTTAAGTGTTGTGCTTGGTCAACTAGCGCCAGTTTTAATACTGCCAATTTTCTACAAAATAAAATTGCTTGATCCAACCGATCAGCAGGGACCGGAACTAAATCGGATTTTTAAGCAATTAACCGGCGGCACAGGGCTTTCGGTGGAGGGTGTTTATCGAATGGATTTGAGTGCTGAGACCAATAAGGCAAATGCCATGCTGGCAGGTCTGGGAAGGACTCGCCGCGTTATTTTAGCCGACACATTACTCGATCATTTCTCATTGGATGAAATCGCTGTGATTTTTGCCCACGAAGTCGGTCATCACGTGCATCATCATATTCGGAAAATGATTCTGTTCGGTGGAGTTTATTCCCTGACTGCATTTTACCTTTGCGACCTCGTGGTGCGTCGCTGGTTAGAGGACACAGGTGTCGTGGCAAATGGCCTAGATTATGCGAACTTACCGATCTTCGTGCTTCCCGTGCTGTTACTCACGATTCACCTATTTTCAACATTGCTTGAACCACTACAGAATAGTCTCAGCAGGCACTTCGAGCGCCAGGCAGATCGGTTTGCAATAGATGTTACGCAACATCGTGAGGCGTATCTCTCTGCGTTTTCAAAATTAGCGAAACAGAATAAAGATGATCCTCGACCACATCGGTTGGAGGTCCTCCTTTTTCATAGCCATCCGCCGATTGCCGAGCGGATAGCGATGGCTCGATACTGATGCTTGCCCGTGTTTCAGGCTCCGTCACAAACACCTCAATTTTGCGACGGCCTGATACTCGACATCGATTCCCTCCGCCCCTGCCATCTTTAAGAAAAGAAAGATAAACTGGACACGGGCTTCGATTTTTTGATTCAATGCGGATGGCAAGATGACGCACGAAATCTATCAAAATCCACTCGTTTCCCGTTATTCATCACCGGAAATGGCCTCGCTCTTCGGTGACGACAGAAAATTTAGGCTGTGGCGGAAATTATGGAT
The DNA here is from genome assembly GCA_002480485.1 of Planctomycetaceae bacterium UBA7805. Taxonomy (GTDB): domain Bacteria; phylum Planctomycetota; class Planctomycetia; order Pirellulales; family UBA7805; genus UBA7805. The sequence continues at coordinate 888 of DLCF01000147.1, read as the reverse complement.
TGCGCTGGCCGAGGCACAAAGCGAGTTGGGTCTGGCGATCGACGCGGATCAAATCGCTGAGCTTCGCGCCAAAGTGGACCATATCGACTACGAAAAAATTGCTACATACGAGCGTAAATTGCGCCATGATGTGATGGCGCATGTTCACGGGTATGCTGATCTTTGCCCATCCGCTAGGCCGATCATCCATCTCGGGGCAACGAGTTGTTTTGTAACCGATAATGCCGACCTTATTTTGTTACGTGAAGCACTTACTCTTGTGCGGGATCGTCTGGTTGCAGTAATCGATATGCTAGCCCGATTTGCTGAGGAGCACCGCGATCTTGCCTGTTTGGGATTCACGCATATGCAGCCCGCCCAGCCGACCACGGTTGGAAAACGGGCGTGTCTCTGGGCGTACGACCTTGCTTTGGATTTGGAAGAGATCGAGCACCGGATTGAACGACTTCGTTTCCGAAGCACGAAAGGAACCACGGGAACGCAAGCAAGTTTTTTAAGCTTGTTCAACGGTGACCACCAGAAGGTTGAACAGCTCGAGCAAATCGTCGCACAGAAAATGGGGTTCGATGCAACCTACGCCGTGACCGGCCAAACCTATCCGCGAAAGGTCGATGCGCAGATCATCGATGTTCTGAGTGGTATCGCTGCTAGTGCTCATAAAGCGGCGACCGATTTGCGTCTCTTGCAGCATCGAAAAGAGGTCGAAGAGCCTTTTGAGAAGTCTCAAGTCGGATCCTCTGCCATGGCTTACAAACGTAATCCCATGCGAAGCGAAAGAATCTGCGCACTAGCACGCTTTGCAATGGGATTGCAGTCGAGTGCAACGCAGACGTTAGCAACTCAATGGATGGAGCGAACACTGGATGATAGTGCGATCCGAAGATTGGT
>DLCF01000067.1 GCA_002480485.1 Planctomycetaceae bacterium UBA7805 | reverse complement strand
CCTGAAGGTGATCTGGCCTAATAGTCATGGGCCCGGAATAGGACCCTTTGCTAGCTGATTTAGCTTGAGGGAATTCGCATAGGAGATTTCTGGGCCTGGGGCTAAAATGCGCTGTTTAGAGCGTCTGGACTTCGTAATTCCCTCCGAAATTTTCGTGCAGGACGTCGGGAAAAAATGGCGACACCAGTATTCAAGTGTATTCATGCGGCTGATTTGCATTTGGAACAAGTTTGTACGGGGTTCGATCAAATTCCGATCGATTTTCTCGATCCGTTAATTGATGCGCCCTATCTAGCAGCCGAGAGCATCTTTACTGCGGCCCTCAATGAAGAGGTGGATGCAGTACTACTGACCGGGGATGTGCTCTCATCGGGTGAATACGGACCGCGTAGCCTGATGTTTCTGGTCGAACAAACAGAGCGGCTTGCAGCGCGTGGGATCTCGGTCTACTGGGCTCTGGGTGGTAGTGATCCCCCGCTGCGCTGGCCATCGGCAGCATTATTTCCAGAAACGGTTCATCGTCTTGTCGGGAAATATCGCGAGGTTTTTCACCCCTTAAAAAATGGCCAGCAACTCCGTTTGCTTGGGCCCGCTGACCAGAAATCAACAGTGCGTTCGTCCGATTACCCGACGGCTGCGGATGCACAAATCAGTATCGCACTTGGGTATGGCACGGCATCCCAGCAGGCACTTGCAAAACTTGATTACCATTATTGGGCTCTTGGCGGTGTTCATCTACGCGAAACATTTTCCAGGAACCCCACAATGCATTACGCCGGCACTCCGCAAGGACGATCACCGGCTGAATCGGGGCCCCGCGGATGCACGCTTGTCGAGATTGATTCGGAAGGTTTGGTGCAGACCAGCCCGATTGTTACCGATGCGGTTCGCTGGAATACATTTTCTTTGAGCCTTGATCCGGATACGTCGCAGGAATCGCTTTATGGCATGATCCAGTCACAGATCGCACGCGGCATCGTGGACGCCGCGTCGCGGCCTCTGCTGGCAACATGGAATATCGCAGGCAGCGGATCTCTAGTGCGATCGCTTCAGAAAGCGGATGCGAAAAAAAAATTGCTCGAGGATCTCAACGCGGTTGACTATGGCGGAGCGAGTGTCTGGCATGTGGCGGTGGAGGCTCAACCGGCGGAATATCCCGCAGCCTGGTACGAGGAGGAAACAATCCTTGGCGAATTTCTTCGGTCGCTGAGGCAGTTGCAGAACGAAGGTATCGATTCGTCTGATTGGGAGAAATATTTGCCGTGTGGCAATTTGGGCGCTCAGGTCGCGGCACGCTTGAAGTCGGAACAAAATAGCGACAGTTCTCTTGCGATCAAGCGGGCGGCAGATCTCGGCGTACACCTGCTATCTGGTGAAGATGTCTGAAAATCGAAGAGGCACGAGATACTTGATCAAAGGGAATAAAAGTTTGATATGCAACTTCATTCACTCTCACTGACCGACTTTGCTGGCTGGAAACATTTATCTCTGGGGAACCTTTCCGGTTGCCTGAATGTCCTGCACGGCCCAAACGAGGTAGGTAAAACCACGCTCCTAAGATTTTTGCGGGAAATGTTTTACGGGCAGGTGCTTGCCCGCGAGGAGGATCTGCGATCGTTTCTGTTGCCTCGTGGCCGATGCGTCGGCATTTGTGATGTCGAAACACCAACCGGCCGATATCGTGTGGAACGCACGTTCTGCCTACCCAAAAGCTTCGGTGTAAAGGCAGTTGAGCATGTCGCGGTAGAGAGATTAGAGACGGATGATGTCGTGCAGCAGGACTCGTCCCAGGGAGTTGCCACTTTGCAGGTTCTGTTGAGCGGGGTCGACGAAGCGATCTATCGTAATGTGTTTGCATTCGGGATTGATGAGATCGAGCGACTCGCGTTGTTGGGGCAGACTGAGGCGGGGTCTTACCTTTATGACCTGAGCGCGGGAGTCGATCGAGTTTCACTTGCTGCTGTTTTTCGCGCGTTGCGAATAGAGCGGGAGTCACTGCTTGATCCAGTCGGTGATCGGGGTGAAATTCCCCATCTCCTCGCGCAAGAGGCCACCGTTGTCCAACAGCTTGAAGTGGTCGCGGAGGAGCAAGGTCGGTATCGGCGGATTCTCAGCGATAGATCTCGCCTCGAGACGAAGATCGAGAAGCTGTTGGCGGTGAATGAATCGCATCGCAATCGATTGCGTGTTGCCGATCTGGCTGCAACCGTCCGTCCGATTTGGGAAACAATGCAGCAGGCCAAGGCCGCCTTTGATGCCATGGGATTGGTCGTGAATGTAAGTGATGAGGCGTTAGCACGGCTCCAACAAGTAGCATCAAAAAAGGTCGAATTCCGGCAGCGAATCGGACAGCTTGGGAAACGGCTTGAAAAAGCCAAGCTGTCGCTTGCGGAAACACCGCTCCGCAAAGCGCTAATCAAGAACGGACCGCATTTAGACGCCCTGTTGGGACAACGGGATTGGGTTGAATCTCGAGTAGCGCAAATCGATCGATTGCAAAAGACGGTGGCGGCTGAACAGCCGCAAATCGAGGCAGAGACATTGCAGTTGGGTCAGCAATTAAGAGGAGCGATACCCCGGTTACGTCCCGCTGCCCGTGGCCTGAAAAAGGCTCGGGTCGAAATTCGCACCGCGGAGGCGAGAGCCCTGGGGATTCCGACGGTTCCTGAGCGTGCGTCAGCGGAACATTTGACGGAGGAATTAGCCGCGGTCGACAAGTTGTGTAGCGATTTGCGCCGCAGGATTCAACTTGATCAGCGTCGGCAGAGGCTGAACGACACGAAGCAAGAGTTGGACCTGCAACGGGAGGGTTTGCTCGACGAGAAAGTACTTTCTCCCCGGGTGTTGCTGGTATCTGGCGGCATTTTTTCTTTCGGCGTGATGCTCGCATTCAGCGGCATCTTTTTGCTGTCACTTGCATCAGTCGGCGGTGCGCTTTTGACCCTGGTCGGAATTGCGGGCTCGGTCGCCGGCGGCTGCTTGAAGCGTTCGCTCGGCCAAGCACAACAGCGTGAATGGGAGGCGGTGCAACGTCAAACGGATTTACTTGCTGCGCAGCGGCATGATGCGGAGGCAGAGTGTCGGGAGCTTGATCTTTTGTTCGCTGAAGGACGCGGACCCTTTGCGGTGCAGCTGCGAGAGTTGGACAAGCGGAAAATCCAGTTGCAGCAACAGCTGTCCGAACAAGAGGCGAACGCGGAGACGGTAAGCAAAGCGGATGCCGCAGCCGATGCTCTGCAGACAGCCAAAGCAGCATACCGGGAGGCTCGACAAACATGGTATAGGGCTTTGCACGCCGAGGGTCTGCCCGCAAAACTCTCTCCAGCCGCAGTGCGTCGACTGGCTGCCCGATGTCGCGAGGAATCCGAGATCGCTGATCGGACGAATTTACTGCGTACTGAAACAGACAGTCGTGTCGCCGAGTTAGATCGATTTCTGGCCAAGATCGATGCTTTGCTTGAGCTCGCGCGGGTTGAAGTGGTGATTGATGAGAATTTATCTGTCGGGCATCGCTTGCTCGCGATGATGGACGCATTGGAATCAGCCTGGCAATCGCAGCAAATATTGGTGGCCGATTTCCGACGGCTTCGCGGAGAGCGGTGGGGACTAGAGCGGCGGATACGACGATGCTTCCGTCACCTGCAACGACTCGACGAACAACAATCGCAAGATTTAGAGGATCTCGGCCTTTCTGCGGATGAAGATCTGGAAAAAATAGCTCTGCGGTCCGCAGAAGCGTCCGCTCATCAGGCAACGATCTCGAATCAGCATTCACGTTTGGTCGCGGCGTGCGATGGAATCTGTGACCTGGAAACGCTGCAAAAGGAGCTTGACGGGGTAACTGAAGAGCAATTAGATGCCGAGCGATTGCAACTTGAAAAACGGTGCGTTGCAAATGATGAGAAGCTTCTTGAGTATACTGAACAACGTGGACGTCTCGGCGAACAACTGCTCAACCTTGCCAGCGACCGTCGTGATCTGAAGTTGCAGTTAGAGTTAACGCGAATTCGACACCGAATTAGCCAATCGATTTCCCGCTGGCTTGATTTAGCCTGTACGAGCCAACTCCTGGATTCGATTCGAAGGTGTTATGAACAGCAGCGTCAGCCTGCAGCGCTGCAGGAGGCCTCTCTTTACTTAGAGCGAATCACTGAGGGGCGTTATCGGCGTATCTGGACTCGATTAGACGAGGAAACACTCTGCGTGGAAAATGCGGAGGGGCATCACAAGTCGGTCGCGGCTCTCAGTCGAGGAACGCGGGAGCCACTGATGCTCGCCCTGCGCTTGGCATTGGTAAGTCAATACGCTAGGCGGGGCATTCGTTTGCCGATTATTCTAGATGAGGTGTTAGTCCATTTTGATGTCCGGCGAGGGCGGGCTGCGGCAGAGCTCCTCAAAGACTTCGCATCTGCCGGCGGCCATCAGATTTTCATGCTTACTTGCCACAAGCATCTCGTCAGCCTGTTTACGGAATTGGGTGCCGATGTGCGAATGCTGCCCGATGTGCATGCGCAAGGTAAAGCAGGCGATAAAAAACAAAATTCCAAGGCCCAATCACAGGCCGCGTGAGCCCTGAGAGCGGTGTTCTTGAATAATTGATGTGTATCCCGAGTATAAACGGAAATTCGAGGATGGTGGTTTTCTATCGCGTTAAGGTAGCTAATCAACCGATCTCTCACGAGTACAACTTAGCTACCCGTTTCCGCGCGATCGTCGTCGGATTCAACCACCATTTCAGCCGATTTGTCGTTGATGCCATCCGTTGCCGTGCCACGAAAGACCGCCAAAAATCTTTTGCGAATATCCCAAGCGACGTAGCTTAGAAAAATATTTCCGCCGATAGAAGCGAAAAGAGCCATAGCAAGCCAAACGCTCCAGGAAGAACTTCCATTCGCGGCAGCTGGTGTATCGGTATTCTTCTTATCGGCGATTTGGGGAGTATCACTCAGGTCCTTGTCTTTTTCACTGGCAGTGGATTGCATCCTTTGGTCGGCGGCGGCTGTTTTTAGAGCACTCGACGGCTGTGCAGTCGCATGCGGTTGCTCCGGCGGCGGTGGCAGTTGCAAAGGAACGGCTAATTGTGTGGCGGTCGCGGACGATGAATCTTCCGGTTGCGGGGGAGGCGGGAGCATCAACCTCGGCGTGGGTGGGACCACTCCGCTGACTTGGATGGATCCCTGATCCACCGGCACACTGTCACCGAGGTGATAGCTTTCCAATAAGGCAGTGCTGTCGCCGGCCGATTGCTGTTTTTGTTTTCTGTAGTTGGGTACAAATTGGTCGCCCGACAATCGCCCGTCGGATAATTCAACTGCCGCAGGATGATCGGATGGCGGCACTGATGTTTTAGGTGGGGGTGGTAGTGTATCAAGCGGTCGCACTGCAGTAGCCGATGGTTGCGCCGAGGGGATGATCGGCTGTGTCGGGATCGGTTGAAGCTGAATCGCTTGATGGTCCCCATTAGCTGCTACCCATCGAGGATCTGCTAAGTTACTTGGCCGCTCTTCTGGCCGGACCATCACGGAATGATCCAGCGGGTTGGCGTCCCTGGCTGATGGTTCTGTTGCCATTGGCAATTCGGGCGCCACCGGTATCGTAAGCAATTCTGTGTCTGTCGCACGATTGGCAGCAGCACCGTCAGTGATCGCTGGTGCCACCTCGCCCACCTCCACGTCGAATGGGCTGTCTTCCAATGCATGCCGTGCGGTTTCGCGCGGTAATGGATCGGTGCCAACAACAATTCGATAACGACGGACAGATCGGAGCATAGGACGAACGCCGACCTCGATTGCGTCTCCGGATTTGAGTGATTGAAGCTGTTCCGGCGCGATTTGGATAATATATTCCAGATCGCCATTTTCATCCGGTTTCCATCCCACATCAACGCCGATGGCTGCAAAAAGCAGCAGCGTTATCCCATGCATGGAAAATATCCTCCGTGATCGACGCCCTTTAATACCTTCCCGCATGATACCGTTCGATGGTGTCGTCGGTAAAGGTTATTTTGAGGTATCACTAAACTGAAAAATTGCCAAAATGAATGGGTCGCTCACGAGTTGCGTCTATCCACTTTAGATAATTTTGACGCCCTCGCTTGCATCAGGGTTACTTTGCGGGACAGCGGGATATCTGTGTCGTGGCCACGCATCACAACAAAAGCTGGCGGTCTACTAGACATGCAGATGATGGAACAGCGACATTTCACACGATCAGCTATGCGAATTCTGATCCGTGGTGCCATCCTCGGACTGGTGAGTTGGGGTATTTACCTCACCGTATCCGATGCATGGGCCGCGTTGAGCGGAGAAACGATTCCTTGGCAGCCTGACCCAGTCTGGTTGGTTGTCGCGGCCATGTTTTATTTGCTCGGCATGCTTCCGATGGCGCTATTTTGGCACCGATCGCTGCTTGCATTGGGATGCCACCCACGATTGTTTGAGACGTTGCGTGCTTACTGTATAGGTTCTCTAGGAAAGTATGTTCCCGGCAAAGCCATGGTCGTCGTGCTCCGCACACGACTGCTTATGTCTGCACGTACCGGCGGCACAGCAACAACCGTGAGTGTTTTTTTAGAGACACTCACGATGATGGCTGTCGGCGCATTTTTGGCATTGTCGATTTTTTTGATTTGGCTGAATGACCATATCCAGCAGTATCCGTTTTTAATACCGCTGGCGGTGGCGTTATTAATCGCGGCCGGTTTGCCGACCTGTCCAGGCATTTTTAAGAAAATTGTTCTGCAACTGGGCACTGCACGGATTGATGGCGACATGGTAAATCGACTGGGTGGGATCCGATGGGCACTGATGAGAAATGGTTGGATTCTGATGTTCTTGGGTTGGTGCTGTTTCGCTGGAAGTCTGTGGTCGATCGTCCGCGGCATCGGGCTAGATCATGTCATCAGCGTCGCCGCATGGCCTTATTGTGTGGCGGCGATCACGATGGCTATCGTTGCTGGTTTTCTTTCCTTAATTCCAGGGGGGGCCGGCGTGCGCGAGTATTTGATTTCGGTGATACTCGGTCACTTTTACTTTGCAGCGGTTCTCGATCTTCCGTTTTCCGAAGCAACGGCCCTAGTGGTTGCCGTGGTGCTGCGGCTTCTTTGGCTGGCCGTTGAGTTCGGCCTAGCGTTAATTTTTTATATGGTTGGGTATTTTCGTCGACCCATCAGAAGCGTGGAATGAGAGTTCATGCTTTCATTACATTGTGACAATTCATCAACACGATCTGAGCACTGAAAATGCAATCTGCGTGGAGACTTTTCCAAGCAAAGTAGTCTGAATTGAAACGGCCGTGCATGGCAGATAGAATGATCTCTTCCTACCCGTCCAGTGGAATTTCCGGAGTCGATACCTTGATTTCAATTGTGATTCCCGCGTTCAATGAGTCTGAGTCACTCGGTCTACTGCTCGGCGAATTGAATGTGGTGGCAACCGAGGCATCTCTCGATTTAGAGATAATCGTTGTGGATGATGGCTCGAGCGATTCGACTTGGAAAACGATTACCGAGTTTGCGGCACAGGATACTCGTATTCGTGGAATTCGTTTTCGCAGAAATTTTGGCAAAGCAGCCGCCCTTGATGCCGGTTTTCGTGCCGCGGAAGGGCAGTTCGTTGTGACGCTTGACGCTGATCTACAGGACGATCCCCGAGAAATACCTCATTTTTTAAAAAAAATGTACGAAGGATGGGATGTTGTAAGCGGTTGGAAAAAAGTTCGTCATGATCCTTGGGACAAAGTGATTCCATCCCGCATTTTTAATTGGCTGACGCGGGTTACTACCGGGATCAAACTCCACGATATCAATTGTGGATTGAAGTGCTATCGAAAAGAGGTGTTGCGAGAAGTTCATTTGTACGGTGGCATGCACAGGTTTATACCAGTGCTTGCGGCAGCCCGAGGTTTTCGGATTGACGAAATAATTGTCAGTCACCGTCCACGACGCCACGGTTCAAGCAAATACGGATCTAAAAGAATTCTCAAGGGTTTGCTCGATTTAATCACGGTCCTGTTTTTAACCGGGTATGGTCGTCGGCCTCAGCACCTGTTAGGTGCAATTGGTCTCACGGCATTTTTTTTTGGTGGTCTGGGTATGGTCTCGCTTGCCCTGCAATGGGTCTTGTCTCGTTTGGTTGATGGAATTCCGGTGGTGCATGTCAGCGAGACGGCATTGCTCTATTATTCGTTGGGTGGATTGCTTGTTGGTGGCCAGATGTTGTCGCTCGGGTTGATAGCTGAGATGCTTGCGGCCGCATCTAACCGCGACTCGATCGGCTACTCGATTTCTGAGCAGATCGATTTTTCCGAAACGCGTAACAAATCGGAACGCGATTCGATTGCTGCGACGGGTCAGGCGGACCGGGTATGATGCAAGACTCCGAACGCGATAATAACCCGACCAATTTGAAGGAATCGTCGGCGGACCGCATCGGGCATACTCAGGCCGGTCAAAGAGTAAGGCTGACGGCCTATGCGCTGCTGATCGTATTGACCGCGGGTATGTTGACCGGTCGGATCCTGGCAGTCACAGCTGTCGATACCTCTGTCGTTGAAAAAATTCGCCTGCGTTCAGCGATTGATAGGCAGCAACAGCACCTGCAATCTCAGGGTGTGCGTGGTGCTGCATTGGAAAAGGCAGTTCAGAAATACAAAGAAGACAAGTCGAAGTCACTTAGGCTCTCGCGTCCTTTTCTAAGTGCCAATGATCGGAGTCGTTGGTGCACGATCCGTGCCCTGGTTGACAATGGAACATATGCGATCGACCAAATTGTGACAGATCCTGCGGAACATGCCCGTTGGCAAACGATCGATATGGTTAAACACGCAAACAGTGGTGATCCGCATCTTTACTCTAGTAAACCGACTCTTTTGCCGACTTTGCTTGCGGGCGAGTACTTTCTGATTCAAAAATTGACGGGTTGGACGCTGGCCGATCAACCTTTTCAAGTGGTGCGGACGATGCTCATTCTAACCAACGTTCCGGCTATCGTCGTGATTCTAGTTTTGTTGTCGCTGATCGTTGAGACGCTGGGTGCTTCCGATTGGGGTCGGCTTGCGGTAATGGCGATGGCTTCCTTCGGTACGTTTTTGACCACGTTTGCGGTGGTGCTCAACAATCATCTGATTGCCGCAATGTGCGTGATGGTGGCGTTCTACGCAGTGGTGCAAATTTGGGTACGCGGAAGGCGTCAAACGCGTTGGGTGATGCTTGCGGGTCTATTTTCGGCTCTTGCAATGGCGATTGATTTGCCATCCGGATTGATGCTTGCGGTATTGGGGATCGGACTTCTTTTCACGATGCCCCGCGCGACTCTTTTTGCCGGGCTTCCAATGGTTTTGATCGTTGGTACTGTCGCAGTGGGTACAAATTACCTCGCACATCGCACGGTCTTGCCCCCTTATGCCTACCGCACCACAGGCCAGGACTGGAAGCAGGGGAACTGGTATGTGTATGACTATCAAGTTGGCTCCCGAGTAATTGCAAGTTATTGGAAAAACGACGCAAATAGTCTGCAAAACCGCTCGAGGATCGATCGCGGAGAGGTAAATCGAAAGACGTATATCTTGCACAGTTTGATTGGCCACCACGGATTGTTCTCTTTGACTCCAATGTGGCTGTTGAGTATGGCAGGTGTGATGGCAATGCTCGTGCGTCGTGTCACTCCATCACTTCGCGCGCTTGGGCTGGTCATTATTTTGGCTTCCGTCGGGTGCGCCAGCTTTTATTTCAGTCTGGGTACCGAGGCACGAAACTATGGTGGAATGACGAGTGGCCCTCGATGGTTTTTCTGGCTCATCCCGCTTTGGTTGGTCGCGTTGATCCCAGCGACGGATTGGTCTGCACTGTACCGTTGGCGACGAAATTTGGTGGTCGTGCTACTTTTTTTCAGCGTTCTATCGGCAAGTTATCCGACCTGGAATCCGTGGGTTCAGCCATGGATTCACAATGCCATGATGCACTTCGGGTGGATGCAATAGCGTGCCTGGTGAGGCATGATCAAGTTGTAAGCGGTAATGCGCGGGTGAGTAATGCCTGATAAGCATCGCGTAACAGCGCAACATCGTTGAGGCGTGGAACCCATAATCCGAATAGACGCGCACGCACGATCACTCCTTTTTCAAGTGTGCAATCGAACACAGAGCGATTGATGGAAAAGTTGGATTCCCCGCTCTGATAAACGATTTCCGCCGATTGAAAATCCTGTGGGTGGATAAGTTCGATGTAACTGAACTCGCCCATTCGCACCAGAATGCATCCAGTGCTATCTGAAGCACAGAGGGAAACGTTTGATTCGATCGATTTTGGGGCCGCGGTCTCGCTCGCTGGTAGCTGCAGCACTTGTTCAGCACCGGATCCGCTGGTTGTTGTTGTGAGCCTTGAGGGGTCAATCAGTGAGCCTGTCTGCATCGCCAGAGTCCACTCCATTGCGTTCCATTCTGCCGATGCTGGATAACTTCTTCGACCCCAATAAACCTGCAAATGAAACGGTAAATCTCGATCTCCACCGTAGTTAATGACCAGATCATCATGGCGAACGTAGGCTTTGGCCAGCGACAGTATTGGAGATCCTTCATCGTGAAGGCAAAGCAAATGCAACGACTGCTGCTGCGGGCCATGCAGTTGCAAGCCGCGTTCAGGTTTACCGTAGTCGAGACGTCCTTTCTGTCCTGCAAGACACGTGTGTGCTTGCTGCCCCGACAGTTGCCAAGAGTTACACATGGAGGTCCGGTTCGATCAGAATCGGGAGACGAAGGCCGAGTGGGGCTGCGGTACCGCCAACGCTTACAGCCTGTAAGACATCATTCTATAGCAGCCTTGGATACAAAAAAAACCCCGTCGCTTGCAGTAACGCAGAACGACGGGGCCGGAACAGAGAAGAGGCCAAAAATGAATTGTTCCAAAAATAATTCCATAAAGATTAGCACCAAATGCTAATTCCTATATTTAGATAATAACAGCTCGATTCTGTGTGTCCACATTTTTGGCACAAAAAAATAATGCGTTTTTTTAGCACTAGAAACACCGAGGTTTTTTCAAAAATCTGGATGCACTGCCGGACGTAATCGCTCCGAGTAATCCCCATTGGAGCGGTTCCTAAAACGGATTAAGGTGTCTTCATGGAGGATATTCACGAGATTGCAGAGGTTTGCCAACGCGCTGCACGCGCCGGCGGTAAGGTACTTCTGGATTGGGCCGAGAGGTTTACCGTCCGCGAAAAAGGTCCGGCTGATCTGGTGACCGAAGCGGACCTCGCTGCGGAGCAAGTCGTTCGGCAAACGATCGCAGATA
>DLCF01000027.1 GCA_002480485.1 Planctomycetaceae bacterium UBA7805 | reverse complement strand
CGTTTCCCAGACCGGCTTGCAGACAGTGTAGGTACAGGTTCGGTATTTGGTTTCGTAGACCGGTTTACAGACCGTGTAGCGACATTCCCGGTAACGCGTTTCGGGCACATATTTGACGCAGTTGATCGTCTTGGTTTCCCAAACGGGCTTGTAACATGTTTTGTAACAGGTGTATTGCTGTTTTTCGTACACCACTTCCTTGCATGTTTTCATGACCGTATGACATTGTTGTTTGCAGCAGCCATAGTCGGCCGAACAAGCGCTCGGGCGACAACACCGCAAACGTGCGGCACCGCAATAACCCGCATCTGCCGGGCCGGCAATCCAGAAGGGGAGTATTGCGAATCCGTAAACAATCAACGCTCGATACATTGTTTTGCCTCCTCATCCTTTCGTGCGAAATTGGGGCACGAATTGTCTCATGTGTGTCATCCTGCGTAGCCAGGCGGCTACTGCCTCATAAACCTCTTAGAGTGCACTTACTCTTCAATATTCTTAAAATTCGTAAAGCAAATAAATTTGGCAAACACCCCAGATTTGTTAATTTAAATCATCTAAGGGTTATGTATCGTCACAATGCAAGTTTAGCTTGAGATATAGCGGATAAATAAATTGGGAAATTAAGATGAAATTGTATGAACAGGTAATATGTAAAAGTCACTGTCCGTAAACCACTTAACGGCATTGAATCTGAAGTTCTGTTTGTGACGATTCTGATGTTATTTTTGATTCTTTACACAAATTCTTATCATCACTTTTTTGCTTGCGGAGGTGCCGAATTGCTCCGTTTACGTGATGGAAATCTATACGCAAACCCATAAGAAGTCCTGCTGTCGGCTCCTCGGCATTCGGATTACCGGTTGCAATTCAAATCGATGCTCGCATGGCGATGTTGAAGTTAGAGGCTCCTGCGATGCTCAAAGGATGCGGACGTCCTCTGTTACTGAGGGCGGTTAGGGAAAACGTATTAAATCTCATGGAGCTAAGTATTTGAGTAATCGTTGGTGATTGCCGTAGGTGCATCAGAGTGCTCTGAGAGGGGGCCACAGGTTGTGAATTGTGACAACCTGCCGTAGATTGACAGCCACGCCGGCGATCTAGGATCCGGTGCCCCTTGCAATTGATTTTCTCCAGACGGGATCGATGGCGGATTCAACTTCCAAAGACCGACAGGAAATTACTTTTTCATCCGTTCCCAAAGCGGTCGTCAGCCGTCTCAGCCTCTACCTGCGTGAGCTGCAGCAGCTGCTGGGAGAAGGCAAGCAGACCGTCCGCTCGGGCGAGTTGGGTAAACGGCTGGGTTTTACCGATGCCCAAGTCCGCAAAGATTTGACCTACTTTGGACAGTTCGGTTATCCAGGAATCGGCTACCGTTCTGAGGAGCTTGTCCAGGCGATCCGGCATATTCTGGGGACCGACATCGAGTGGCGAGTAGTCATTGTTGGCATCGGCAATTTAGGTAAGGCGCTTTTGGGATACAAGGGATTTGCCAGCCAAGGTTTTCAAATCGTAGCGGCCCTGGACAACGATCCAAAAAAAATGGGTACGAAGTTGGAGGGCGTGAAAATCCATCCGATCACGGAACTCAAAAAGGTGGTCCGGCAACATCGGGCTCGTTTGGGCATGGTGGCGGTTCCGGCTGTGGCGGCTCAGGATGTGGTGGATCAACTCGTGGATGCGGGAATTGACGGCATCGTTAATTTTGCGCCTGTCACGATCAACCTACCCAACCATGTGAGCCAAGTGGGAGTTGATTTGGCAAGTGAACTCGAGCAAATCACCTTCGCGGTGGCCAAACGCTTGCAGATGCACAACGAGGCCTGAGAATGCTGTCGAAATGCATGAGAAGCTTAAATTTCCAGTATTAATTGCAGCGGACTTCCCGTAAATCGCCCTCTGGGATATACATGCACAGAGGCAAAAATGCCCGGTGGTGTAATGGTAACACTGCGGATTTTGGTTCCGCCATTCCTGGTTCGAGTCCAGGCCGGGTAGCTTCGCCCTGCTTTTTCGTGGCAAAAAAGTCCGTCTATTTCCCTTTCTGTCATCACCAACGACTGCTGCTAGCACCATCCCGCCTGCACGTGCATGCGTCCACACCGAGGACATCAGGCTGCAACCGACTATTTCGCGTCGCATGCTCAACTTCGTATGTATCGCGATGAATCGAAGCGGTAAACTAGCGAAGACCGGTCGGTCACTGGTATTTGATGTAGGATGCAGGCTCAATCGGGTGCATCGGTGAGAGCGAGGGTGTCATGGAGCACAAAGCCGGAATTTTTTCGAGGGCTCGATTGTTGCGCCGTCCGATCATGTCGATCGCGCTGACGATAGCTGTGATTATTGTTCCAGGGGCACTCATTATCAGCGGGCCCTCCATTTTCAGCCACACATCATTGCGTCAGAAAATCGTGCCCTGGGTACTTCCCGAGCTAAAAGCTACCTCTCATATCGGATCCGCATCATTGGGCTGGTTTTCACCGGTCTTGCTCAGAGACGTCAAATTCACCGACGATAAAGGTGAACCGCTTATAAGCAACGCGACCATCCACCTAAACCGAACCCTGTTAGGACTGATCACGCAGGGTATCGCGGGAGCCACGGTCACTATCTCAGACGCCGACATTGATCTGGTCGTTGAAAACCAATCGTCCAATTGGGAAAAAGCGTTCGAGGCCATTTTGGCAAAACCTGCATCTGAAGATTCACCACCCGCGATCACTGCAAAACTCGAAACGGTCAATGTTAGCATTGCAACGCCGGAAGAGAAATTCGGTCGCATCCGCGATTGGACGCTACTGGCTCGCTTCAGCCCTGATGACGCATTGCCACTCACGGTCGAGACCTCCGCCGCGCTTGAGGCAGTCAACACAGATAATTCACCAGGGCAGATTTCAGCCGTGCTGCGATTCGCGCCTGCCAAAGGCGCCGCGGAGCAACCTGTCGGCGAATTGACCTGGGAGACATCTGGAATTCAACTTGAGGCGATCGAACCGCTTCTCGTCCGCCTACTGCCTGAAAGTAAAATCGCAGGTCGGATTACCTCGATAGCGGCCATTGATTGGCAGCGCGACACGGCCCGCGTCGAGATGAAACTGCTCGGCCGTGATGCCGCCTTCCGTTCTTCTACGGTTCTCTCGGGTGAAAAAATTGCGTTACAGCGTGGAAACCTGGAATTGCGAGCGACGGCCAAGGGCAGCGGATTCCAAGTAGAAACATTGCGTTTCGACTCGGATTTTGCCGAATTTAATTTGACGGCGACGGGCTGCAACCTGCTGCAACCTGCTTCAGTGGCGGGGGACAACACAAACGTGTTTCTAAAGGGGATCGAGGCAAAAGGTAAATTGAATTTACCCCGCGTTGCGCAGCAACTTCCAAGCATGCTGCGGCTTCGCAAAAATACAAAAATTGATTCAGGCGAAGTGCAATTTTCTGTTCAGTTGGCTTCGATCGAGAGCGGCCGGAGTTGGAGTGCTGATATCAGGGCTTCGGATCTCGCCGCCACCGCTGGTGGTAGGTCCCTCCATTGGGAACAGCCCATTACGATGCACTTAAAGCTACAAGAGTCTGCATCAAACGCTTGGGAGGGAGATATTTCTTGTGCGAGCGATTATCTGGTCGTAAAGGCAAACGGTTCACCCGAAGCAGGTACTATTGCGCTTACTGCCGACTTGACGCAACTGCGAGAGGATCTCGAGCCGATTATTGATCTAGGCGGTCTGGAAATGGCTGGTCGGATGCAAGCCAGCATCGACCTTGTTCAATCGGATCAAAGTCAATTTACCTTAAATGGCCAAGGTATCGTGGAAGGTTTCCAATTTGGGATGCCCGATGGCCCGCACTTTGAGGAGCCGCGGATGACCCTTCGGTTGAAGGCCCGCGCGGCTGTCGACGATCAACAAATCGCTGCGGTCCAGCAAGCCGAGTTTCGGTTTGACTCTGCGGGTGATCGGGTGAGTGTGCAATTGACTTCTCCTGTGATGGTTACCGATCTCCGCGCAGGTCTCCCGCTGGAAATTCGGGGAAGTGGCCAACTCGCTTCTTGGTTTAAACGGGCACCCCTTGAAAAAGATTTGTTAACTGCCTTGCCCGAGGGTCGGTTCGATGCGGAACTGCGTGGCCGTTTTGCAACGAATAAAATGAACGTGGATCATGCCCGAGTCAATGTGGAGAATTTAAAACTTCCCTTTAAAACAGGCCGTATCGACCAACCGAGTCTCGTCCTCAGCGGAAGCGGAAGGTGGGATCAGGTGGACCGTCAAATTTCTGATGTTGCGATAGCAGTGCGTGCCCCGGCATTTGCCATGTGGACTGAAAAACTGAACATGGCGTTCCCTGCCCTCGCACCCCAATCCCCCGATGCGAAACCCTCATTACCCTCCGCAACCGGAGCCCTGTACATACGTGGTGACCTTGCTTTCCTACAGCCGTGGCTTAGTGCCCATGATTTAGGCAGTCGTTTTTTGCTGGCAGGCAAGGCAGAAGGAAAGTTCAAGTTGCAGACCAAAGCTCAGCAGATCACCATGGAGCCGGAATTGGCGATCCGTAATTTTTCGATTCAGCCTGCGGCTGACCAAAATAGGTTGGCTGCTGTCGGCAGCAGAGAATCGAAGGTCAAGCCGACGAGCCTCGAACCAATCTGGCAAGATAAACAACTCACTCTCCGCGGCCGGTTGGTTTATGATCAGGCCGATGATCGTCTTCAGTTGGATCGGGTGACTACCGGTTCGCGTGGAATTAGAGTGCAGGATCTGAGGGGAAGTATTGAGGGACTATCCGGGCGACCGTTTGCAACGCTCGAAGGAAAATTAGTTTATGATCTCGCGCAAGCGACGGAACTATTGAAACCACACCTTGATGATCAGTTGGTTATTGTTGGCAAGGGAAGCCGACCAATTTACTACCGAGGTCCGCTCCTGCCTGGATCGACAAACTCATCACCTCCATGGTGGGAAGGCATCGAATCGGGCGGAGGTTTTTCCTGGGATTTTTTTCAGTGTTACGGGCTGCGCGGTGGACAGGGGGCTTTTTCTGCTGAACTCGATAAAGGAATCATCCGGGGTACACGGCTTGATCTTGCCTTTGGCGGTGGACAATTGCAAACGGTTCCTTTCGTGCGATTCGACAGTGGTCCGGCAGTGCTGCTCTTGAGCCAGGACACGGTACTTTCGCAAGGCATGATCACCGAAGCGTTATGTCGCGATTGGCTGCAATACCTCGCACCTGTGTTAGCGGATGCGACGCGTGCCGAGGGTAATTTTTCGGTCCGCTTAACCCGCTCGGTGGTTCCGCTCGAAACGCCGGATGCGGCAACGCTCGAGGGGACGTTTACCATTCATGATGCACAGATCCGTCCTGGACCTGTCACCGAGCAGATCGCGTCGATCGCTGCTCAGGTGGATGCGATCATCAACCGCCGACCGAACCCAAACAAGCCGATTTTAAAAATCGATCCGCAAGAGGTCCCGTTCCGCATGGTGGCCGGACGGGTGGAACACCATCAGTTTGAAGTTGAAGTCGGCGATGTGGTCGTGCGGACAAGTGGATCGGTCGGTCTAGATCAAACGCTCGACTTGGTCGCTGAAATACCGATTCGTCAAAAATGGGTCGATCGCGACCCAATTCTCCGCGGTCTGGCCGGGCAAACGCTTGAGATTCCCATTCGTGGTACAGTCCAGAATCCAAAGCTCGACCCCAAGGCGATCGGCAAGCTCAGCAAACAGATGTTACAAGGAACTGCCAGCGGATTTTTGAATGATGCGATTGATCGAGGTTTGCAGAAGGGGTTGCAAGAACTCTTCCGCTAACATGGCCCGTTCTCGGTCAAGTGGGCAGATGCTGTCTTTACAAGTTGGTTTGGAAAAGTCGACCGATTGCCAATCAGCCATGTCTTGCGGTAGACTCTTGTGCTGTCGCCATTCTGGTCTATTTCCGGTGGCTTCCATTGCCGAGGAATGGCCCGGGCCCTGTCCGCCTTGGGCATCACGCCGTCTTTTTTCAGCTTGTTGAAATGATGTTTGACGCACTTCAGGAAAATCTTTCAGGCGCTCTGCGATCGCTTCGCGGAAGGGGCAAACTGACCGAAGCCAATATGCGCGACGGTCTAGCGCAGGTCCGTGAGGCATTGCTCGAGGCTGATGTAAGTTTTTCAGCGGTCCGTGATTTTATGGAACGCGTTACCGAACAGGCAATTGGGGAGCGGGTGCTCAAGAGTCTCGATCCAAGTCAACAGGTCGTAGGCATTGTGCACGAGCAACTCATTGAGTTGATGGGTCCTGTAGATCATGATTTGCATCTACGAAGTGGAGTGACGGTCTTGATGCTGTGCGGTTTACAGGGTTCGGGTAAGACGACCTCGTGTGCAAAACTTGCGCAGCGAATTCTAGAACTAAAAAAGAAGCCGATGCTTTGCGCGGCGGATCTTCAGCGCCCCGCCGCAATCGATCAATTGCATGTCTTGGGTGAGCAAATTGGTGTTCCCGTTTTCTCTAGTCGTGAAATGCAGGATCCGGTCGCTGTTTGTCGCGCGGCGCGAACCGAAGCCGATCGGCAACAGATCGATGTCCTCATTTTGGATACCGCGGGTCGCTTGGCTATTGACGAAGAATTGATGGGGGAATTGGCCGCGATTGACAAAAAGGTCCAACCCGATCAGGTCTACCTGGTGGTGGATGGAATGACCGGTCAGGATGCGGTTAAAAGTGCCAAAGGCTTCAATGATGCATTGGAGCTTGACGGTTGCATCATGACTAAATTGGATGGTGATGCACGTGGTGGTGCGGCACTTTCGGTGAAGCATGTAACTGGGGTTCCCATAAAGTTTATCGGTACAGGCGAGCACATTGACGGTTTGGAAGAATTTCATCCCGATCGGTTGGCCGGGCGGATTCTGGGGATGGGAGATGTGCTCTCGCTTGTCGAGCAGGCGCAAAAGAAATTTGATCAGGAGGAAATGGAGCGGCAGGAAGAGCGAATGCGGAAGGGCGAGTTCACGCTCGACGATTTCCGCAAGCAGCTTTCGCAGGTGACACGCCTCGGTCCAATGGGCAAAGTTATGGGAATGCTCGGGATGGATGGCGGGATGGCTGATATGCTGGAGGGAGCAGACGTTGAAAAAGATATGCAGCGATTGTTCGGCATAATCGACTCGATGACCGCTGAGGAGCGTCGCAATCCGGTCAAGATTATTGACCCCTCCCGCCGTCGTCGCATCGCCGCTGGTGCCGGTGTTTCATCGGGAGAGGTCAGTGATCTGGTCAAACAATTTGACGGCATGGCGGGCATGATGAAGCAAATGGCGGGAAAAGGGGTGCGGGAGCGGATGAAAATGGCCAAGGAGATGCAGGCCCAGGCTATGGCGAACCCGGGCGGAAAACTCGCGAAAACCAAGCAGGGAACCGGAAAGCGCCTGTCCAGCAAAGAACGACAGAAGTTGAAAAAACAGCGGGAAAAAGAGGCTCGGCGGAAAAAGCGGTCGCTACGTACTGGTCCCAAAGACTGATTAAACACCCGCTTCCGGCGAATATCCTTTGTCTCTATCTGCCGCGCGAGTAAAAAAGGTTCGGAGAGGGCTGACATTTTTTGCTTCGAGAAGGCAGAATGAAAGGCCTCGATTTTTAGGAAGTTAACAGGAGATATGTGGTGGCAGTTCGAATTCGCATGAAAAAGCTAGGGCGAAAGCATAGGCCCTTTTTCCGGATCTGTGCTGTGGACGGTCGTGCGCCACGCGACGGCCGGGTCCTTGAGGAACTCGGGACGTATGATCCGATGATTCCCGAAACCGATGCCCGGGCTGCGTTGAATCACGAACGGTTTGCCTACTGGTTGGGTGTTGGCGCACAGATGAGCGACAAGGTCAAAATACTTTTCAAAAAGTACGGTCCAGAGGGAACGCATGTGGCAGCTCGAGAGGCAGCCTTGGCAAAGCGATCTGGTCCGCGGATTTTACCGGATTTTGGTACGCCGGCATACGTTCCTGCCGAGGAATCGACTGAGGCAAGCCCCGAAGCCGAAGGGTCGGCGACTCCGGTAGAAGTAGAAGAGGTCGCAGCTAAGGAGACAGAGGCAACTGCTGAAGTTGCCACCGACAGTGCGTCGACAGAACCCGATGCTGCAGCGTCTTCCGAAGACAGCCCAGAGCAATCGGCTGGCTCAGAGCAAGCGGCGCAAGCGGAAGAAGAAAAAAGCGAGTAACCGATCATGCGGTTTGATGTCCTGACCCTTTTCCCGGAGATGTTCCCGGGTTATTTAGGGCAGAGTTTGCTGCGTCGAGCAATTGATGCAGGACTCGTTCAGGTTCGACTGCACAATATCCGCGATTGGGCGGTCGGACCCCATGCGGCAGTGGATGATCGGCCATTCGGTGGTGGTCCGGGCATGGTTTTGAAAGCGGAACCGGTTGTGGAGGCGGTCGAGGCGGTGCAGTCGGCTCAACAGACGCCGGGGCATTTGGTGATGCTTACGCCGCAAGGGCGTCGGTTGGATCAACCTGGTGTTGAAGTACTGGCGGAAAAGTCACATTTAATAATGTTGTGCGGACGGTATGAAGGCTTTGACGAGCGTGTCAGGAAGATATTGGAGCCTGATGAAATTTCGGTAGGGGATTATGTTCTGAACGGTGGTGAAGTGGGTGCGATGGTTCTGATCGATACCTGCGTCCGTTTGGTGCCGGGCGTTTTGGGCGACGTGGAGAGTTCACAAAACGATTCTTTCTCCGGATCGAATCGACATCGAATTGAATGTTCGCAATATACACGCCCGAGAAGTTATCGGGGTTTGGAAGTTCCTGAGATATTACTCAGTGGAAATCACGAAGAGATTGCTCGCTGGCGAGCACAAGAAAGTCTCGATCGAACTCGTCGCAAACGAGCCGATTTGATCGAGCGTGAAGATGAAATCAACAAGAATTTCGGTTGAGGATGCGTGTTATGAGTCAACAAATTTTAGAATTAGTTGAAAAACAGAGCCTAAAAGAGCAACCCCCTGAGTTTGAGATCGGGGACACGGTAGATGTGCACACCCGAATCATGGAGGGTGACAAGGAAAGGATTCAAATTTTTAATGGCACCGTGATTGCACGTAGTGGTTCCGGGACTCGGGAAATGTTTGCCGTCCGACGGGTCGTCGGTGGCGAGGGCGTTGAGCGAAAATTTCCCCTTCACTCCCCGCGGATTGCAAAAATTGAGGTAAAGCGGAAAGGTGTTGTTCGCCGAGCCAAGCTTTATTTTCTGCGTGATCGGGTCGGTAAAGCGGTCCGCTTGAGAGAGCGGAGGATGGATCAGAAAAAATAGGGGCAGATTGGTTGAGTTTTATAGGCACATGCTTAAATGCAATGGTCGTGGCGCCGATTTTTTTCATCCACTCGCACGCTAGGGCAGCGTGGTGAGGCTGTAGCTGCTCGTTTTCTGCGAAAGAAGGGTTACCGGATTGTCGCCCGCTCCCATCGGTCTGCACTCGGTGAGCTTGATCTGGTGGCAGTTGATCCGCGCGACCGTCGAGGCCCCACGCTTGTATTTGTAGAGGTTAAAACAAGGTCCGGCCATTCGTTGGGATTTCCAGAAGAGGCGGTGGGCCAGAAGAAGCAACTGAAATTAGGTCGGTTGGCACTGCAGTATCTTATCCGTTATCAACTGAGTGAAACACCGTCCCGCTTTGATGTGGTTGCCGTACTCTGGCCTGGGGATTCGGGAAAACCAGCGGTAACTCACTTTGAGGATGCTTTTGATTGGCCGGTTGATATATCTTGAGTTGCTCTCTATCTCAAAAATCCGGCCCCGCCTTAATTCGAAATTGGGTTACAAGACATTCACTTTCCCTGAGTCAAATGAGAGTTCGACACCCGAATCGGCATGGGCCCGACGAACGAGGCCGAGGGCTACAATCTGACCGTCTTGCGGATTGCGACTCACGCTCGTGAAGTGACCTGCCCGTTGTCCCGCTGCCTCAAGCTGGTCGCCGGCAGCGGGTATGGTATCCGTGTCAGACACCACAAATTTACGGAGGAGTCGGTGGACTTGTCCTAAGGCATCAATCCGAGCAACTGTTTCCTGCCCAAGATAGCAACCCTTGTTAAAGCTTATCGCCCGATCATCGCGATCGATTTCCTGTGGAAAGTTTTTGGGGCTGATGTCCCGATTGAAGACTGGAGAACCGGCACGAATACGCAAAAAATCAAACACAGCATCTTCGCATTCGGTGGCCTCTGCCGAGTATGCTGTGGCGAGCGATTCAGCAGCGTCGGATGAAATTTGGAGCAGAAATCCGGGCAATCCGAAAAAGTCAGTCCGACAACACCACAAAACAGCACCTTTCCAAGTTGTCTCCACAAAATTTAGATTTCCCGCGCCAATTTCGAGCCCTAGTGTTTGCTGACAGATCGATTCAGCCTTCGGGCCACACAGGGCCCATTGCTGCCAGTCTTTGCTATGGTCGAAAAATTGGACGTCTTCCCGTATCCGGTATCGATCCAGGTGGGGCAGTAGCACTTCGGATTGACCGGCTGCGGTTGAGAGCAGCAGCGTGTGTTCGCCTGCCAATACGTACCCGAAACCGATTGTTCTGCCTCGGGCATCCGTGAAAAAGAGTTCGCATCCTTGGCCCGGCTTAAGCCCCTTGATATCGGCCGTGCAGAGATTGTGTAGAAATGAGTCGCGATCCCGACCAGAGAACTCAATCAGTGTCGCTTCCAGCCCGCGACAAAACCCAGCCGATTCTGACATCTGCTGAAAGGCCGCTTTGCGAGAGGCTGAATTACCATCTGTCATGGTCCACCCTTCTTCGGTCTGCTCCCGATCAGCTTCGTGATTTGGGGGATCGATCGAACCGTTATTTATTGCTTAGAAGTTGCTCGGTCCTGAAAAAGATACCGGCCCCGGTCGGTCCTGTACACCCTGTAAGGGGCCCGCAATCTCAGCGCCGATGCGTTGCCCGCTCTGGGCCGGGTCAGGAAGCGCGGATTCTTCGGGCAACGGGTCGTTGGAGTGATTGAACAGATGAAGGGTGCGTGTGGGAAATGCGAATTCAACTCTCAACTTCTGCGCCAGCCTCAGAATGTCATTGAACAGGCGATGTCGTTCGCGCAGTTCGATCGCCCAGTCGGGGCATTCCAGGAAGCAGTAGAGCAGGATGTTGAGACTGCTGTCGCTAAATTGGTTAAAATAAACGTGGTAATAATCCTTGCGAGTGTACGGATGTCTGCGGATCAACTCGCGAATTCCCTCGCAGAATGCATCGATCTGCTCCGGTGTCGTGTTGTATTGCACACCCAATAAAGTGTTGATTCTCCGGTATCTTCGGGCACCCATATTGTCGACCGAAGTGGTGGTCAGCAGACTATTAGGCAGTGTGATTAGAGAATTGTAAAACGTACGAATACGGGTGCTTCGGAAACCGACGGCCTCTACCGTACCCTCCACATGGTTGGTGATTACCCAATCGCCAACCTCGAATGGCCGATCAGCAAGCACAGTGAACGAACCAAAAATATTGGAGAATGTGTCCTTGGAGGCCAGAGCGATTGCAGCACCCCCAATACCCATGCCGCCCAACAACCCGGCAATCGGGAGACCAAAAGCCTGTGCGGCGGTTAGCACACCAACGCAAACCACGAACACCTTCAGCGATTTCGAAAGTAATTGAACCAACAGGTCATCAAACTTACTCGGTGTTTTCCGAGCCTTGCGGAACAGGTAGTGACGACCCACGTCGATCAATAAAAAGCATGTCCAGATCGCGGCGATCACAGTAAAAATCTGCAAGGCAACTAGTAACAGACTAAGGGCGAAATCTGGCAGTCCGAGTAATTTGGTGCCCTCATACCAGACGTATCCCTGAGCCAGTAAGCCCATGGGTCTGAATATTTTGCTCTGAATGGTTGTCTCGTTATCTTTGTCAAAAAATCGCAACCACCCGCGGGCCAATCGACTGAATGTAAACCTTGTTAAACGGTCTAAAAAGAATCCGATAACGATCAGCGCGAAGAGACAAATCCACTGATAATCAGCCAGCAAGAAGTGCTGGTTGGTAAGCCGTTGGGGAAAAAGTTGTCGGAACCAGAAGGGGGTCCACGTAGGTGCCTTGGCCCGAATAGTCCCCTCAACAGTGGGCCGATTTTTCCACCGCTGGTAAAGGTCACCAATCACTTTGACGGTGTCGTCTGTGAATCGCCAGTAGCCATCTTTATCCGGCGCGATCTCAATCAGCGCGGCGTCATCCTCGTCGGCACCCGTAAGTTTGGTTGTGATTTGGCTTAGGCGAAAGGGCGTTTTGCTCTCGGAATCATCCGGCACCTGATAATACTGCACGTACACCATGCGATCGATGACTTCTTTAAGTTGAAACGCATCGTGAATTCCCACAGTAGAGCGGACATTGATTGGAATTTCGGATAGATTCAGGGTGAGCGCCGCATTTTTCGGGTCGCCTCCCGGCTTAAATGCACCAAAAAAAGTCTTCAGCGTTTCCCGGGGTGAGCTGAGTTTTACTTTCAGCGAGGGGTCGATTTCATCGGCAGATTCTTCCGCTTTGACGGTAGGCTTATCCTCCGCAGATCCGATCCTAACGTGATTGAAGTCCGCGCTTATGAGTAAGATCAACAACAAAATCTGATAAGAATTGAAACGCATCACAGCATGCTCCCGGTTTCTAATGCACCTGAGAGTCTGCCAGACTTTTGATTGTGAGAAAAGATCGATTCCTGGAAGCCTGATCCTATGGCTAGCCATCGATCCAGCCGCCGCCTAAAACTCGGGGACCGTCATAGCAAACCACGGCTTGGCCCGGCGCAACCCCATAACAGGGATCATCGAATTCGACGTGAAGTTTACGATCTTCGGGGACAGAAACAGTGGCTGGTACACTGACGCTATTGTAACGAATCTGAACCTCGCAGCGGATCGGCTGATCCGGCGGATTAACCAACCAATTGGTTTGTGAGGCGCTTAGCGTACGACGAGCCAATTCTGCTTTTGTGCCGAGCACTACGCGGCGGGTCTTTGCATCAATGCGAACTACATACCTGGGCTCACCGAACGCAATGCCAAGCCCTTTTCGTTGTCCAATCGTGAATCCCTCAATACCCGCATGCGTGCCGACCACGTCGCCCTGAGTGGTCACTACCTCTCCGGCCGTATCCCGATCAGATCTATTTTTGCGGATGAATTGATCGTGCTTTCCGGAAGAGACGAAGCAAATTTCCTGACTATCTTTCTTTTCTGCCACCAGGATGCCCATCTCCCTCGCCCGTGAGCGAATCTCTGTCTTTGTAAATTCACCGACTGGAAGCATCATTCGTGGAAGCAAGTCGCGAGAAATTCCAAAAAGCACATACGACTGATCTTTGTGGGAGTCATTGCCACGGAACAAGTTCACTCGACCCGATGCGGTGGAAGATAATCGCGCGTAATGACCAGTTGCAACGTACTCGGCTCCAACACTGTCGGCGTAATCGAACAGCTTGCCGAATTTGATCCAATTATTGCACATTACACAGGGATTAGGTGTGCGTCCCAAGGTGTACTCATCGATAAAGTACTCGACAATCTCAGAGAATTCCTGCTGCAGGTTCAATGCATAGAAAGGGATTTCCAGACGGTCGGAAACACGTCGGGCATCCTCGGCATCGGCAGCCGAGCAGCACCCTTGTTTATGTCCGGCGGGTAGGATGGGGAGTCTTGAATCACTTTGTGGCGGTTTAGAATTTTCTGTTTGGCATGCCGCTGCAACCGGTGACTCTTCGCCGTGCCGCATAAACACACCGATCACCTCGTGGCCTTCCTGACAGAGTAGCGCGGCCGCAACGCTACTATCGACTCCGCCGGACATTGCCAACACAATTCGAGACATGCAGGATACCAGCCTTCCAATAAAACAGATAAATCCTAGGACCTTCGGCAAGACCCACATTGACTATTTTAAGTCTACGGTTGGAACCATAGGGCGACAAGCGACCTTCTTACTATGGTCTTCTTTTCCCCGCTTCCGTTATTAGAATGGGGCCTTACCGTATCAAGGCAAAGGGGAGCGTCAATGGACAAAGAAGTCAAAGACCGTGTAGAAGAGATCCAGCAGCGAATTGTACAACTGAGGGACTCTCTTTGACCATGCTGGTAAAATTGCAGCCATCACTGCAATAGAGCAAGAAATGGCAGCGGCCGGTTTTTGGGACAATTCTGAAACAGCCCAGGCGACCGTTGCACGACTAAAGTCGATCAATGCGATTGTGAAACCGCTTGCGGAATTGCTCGCGGCAGGCGAGGATCTTGCCGCGTTAATTGAAATGGCTCAGGAAGATGATTCGCTCGAAGAAGAACTGCTGCAAGAGCTAAGCGGCATGG
This sequence comes from Planctomycetaceae bacterium UBA7805, assembly GCA_002480485.1. Lineage (GTDB taxonomy): Bacteria > Planctomycetota > Planctomycetia > Pirellulales > UBA7805 > UBA7805. The sequence goes on along the minus strand of DLCF01000027.1, from coordinate 61,835 downwards.
AAATGAATCTGGAAAACCTGGAGCTCAAGTCCTTGCTGGATGGTCCGCATGACGGGTCGGGGGCCATTCTCACAATCAATGCCCGCGATGGTGGTACCGACGCGAACGACTGGGCAGAAATGATTTTGCGGATGTACTTGCAGTGGGCACAGAAAAACCAATACACGTCAGAACTTTTAGATCGCCAGGACAACGATGAGGCCGGTATTAATAGCGCCGCATTGGCTATCCGCGGACCGATGGCATATGGCTACCTGAAAGGCGAAACAGGTATGCATCGTCTGGTCAGGATTAGTCCTTTCAATTCGGAGGGTAAACGACAGACAAGCTTTGCCTCCGTTGATGTGTCGCCTGAGATCACAGACGAAACAGAGATTGAAATCGACTCCGCAGATGTTCGGGTGGATACGTATCGTGCCAGCGGTGCTGGGGGGCAACATGTGAACAAAACCGATAGCGCGGTGCGTCTGACGCATCTGCCGACTCAAATTGTAGTTCAGTGTCAAAATGAGCGAAGTCAACACAAAAACCGGTCTACCGCGTATAAAATGTTACGAGCGCAGCTTGCACGCTTGGAGGAGGTGAAGCGCGAGGCAGAGCAGGCAGCCCGCTACAAAGACCAAGCGAGAGTCGGTTTCGGATCGCAAATTCGAAATTATTTCCTTCACCCGGATCAACGGGTCAAAGATGCTCGCACCAATTTTCTTGTAGGTAATTTCCAGTCGGTAATGGATGGTGGAATTCAACCGTTCCTGGATTCTTATCTTCGCTGGAGGGTGAAGGAGCAAGGCTGAGTCTACCGCAACGCAGGTGGGAAGCAATGCAATTGTTTGATGTGATCGTCATCGGCTGCGGTGCAATCGGTAGCGCTGCTTTCCAAGCATTTGCCTCTGCGGGCTTGCGTGTTTTAGGCATTGATCGCTACCAACCGCCGCACTGCAAAGGCAGTTCGCACGGACAATCACGAATAATACGGAAAGCCTATTTCGAGCATCCCGACTATGTGCCCCTATTGCAAAGAGCGTACCGCGGCTGGATGGAGCTTGAATTGCAAGCCGATGAAAAGCTAATCCACCAGGTCGGTTTGCTCCAGGTTGGGCCAATTGATGGCTCTGTGATCCCCGGAGTGTTGGCTAGCGCAGCCGAACATCAGCTGCCAATCGAGCGTATTGCAAGCGGGGAAATCGAGAAAAGATTTCCTGGTTTCCGCGCCGGTAATGAACTTGTGGGACTATTTGAGGAGCAGGCAGGCTATCTGTTGGTTGAAGAATCGATCCGGGCATTTATTCGGTCCGCGCAGCGTGCCGGAGGTATCCTGCACATTGATCCGGAACCAGCGCGATGGCGGGTAGACGGAGCGGGGGTACGTGTAATATCGGGTAGCCGTGAATTTTTGGCCGACCGACTGGTGCTTGCAACCGGAGGTTGGTCGGGTCGGTTGATCGCGACCTGCGGGGTACAGTTGCAAATCGTCAGAAAGCACGTGCACTGGTTCGCCAATGAGTCAACGCGTTATCGATCCGGAAGCCCGGTATTTTATTTTGAGACGCGCAATGGAGATTTCTATGGCTTTCCCCAACTCGATTCGCGTGGGATCAAAGTCGCCAACCACCGAGGTGGCGAACCGGTATACGATCCAGACCTGCTCGATCGGTCGGTGGATTCACAGGATCGCACCGAGATTGAATTATTTCTACGTGACCATCTTCCAGATATCTCTACCCGTGCTACTGATCATCAGGTCTGCATGTATACCCGCTCACCGGACGAGCATTTTGTAGTGGATCGGCATCCTCAGTATTCACAGGTAGCCTTGGTTGCCGGTCTCTCGGGACACGGATTCAAGTTCGCTCCTGTTTTGGCCGAAGCGGCCTCCGATCTGGTTTTTGGCCGTACGTGCAGCCTTCCGATTGATTTCTTGTCGCTGGAACGTTTCCGGTGTTGAGAGTTGATCCGGGCGTCCGCCTTTCCGTACCTATGGTTCGTTTTGTAACGGTCGTAGGACTTCCCGCAGTTGCACAGCAGCAACACATGTTGCAAAAAAACAACCCGGCCACCTCGAGCGTGGTAGTTTTAAATAGCGAGGATTCATTTTGCGCCTTTGGCTTAAAGCAAAGAACACGGCGTGACGGAACATGGTGGCACGATCGGCCGCGATTTTCTTGCATTGAATCCTCGTCATTTGGCCATTTTTCGCGGCGCACATGTCGTGCGGCTAGGCGATGCCCAGTTCGCCCTGCCTGTGTTGCAGCAAACGTTTGTCGATGCATGCTGGAATTGAAGGATCATGTCGGCTGCCACCAAACACGAAAACACCCTGAAAAGTCGGTCCAGTACTCAACTGGTGAGTACCATGCTCGCTTTGGTACTAGCGATCTCCGGTTGCCAGAGTTTTTATGGGCCATCGACACCCCCAGCTCCAGCGGTTGTTGGTCCCGGTGCGGTTAGTATTCCGTCGGTGGATGGAATCGCACCGATCGCGCCACCCCCATCTCCGTCCGGTCCAGGCGCAGTGCCGCCGCCTTCACCGACTCCACCCGAGCCCCCACGTTTCGGTTTGTTTGATTCGGTCGGTCGCGGCGGAATGGCCGATGCCCGACTCACGCTCTCGCCGCAATCGATTGTAGCGCCGGTAGGAAGCGAAGTTGTGTTACTTGGCGGCATTACCAACAACCAGGGCAAGGGTGCGGTGAGTGAACGTATTGACTGGATGCTCTCACCGGAGAGTGTGGGAGAGTTTATGGCAGTCGATAAGAGTCCGAGTTGTTTACTTCTGAGATTTCCCTCGAACCGTCCACGAAAGGTGACCAACAATTACGCCATCAGCAGTACCACCACGGCTCGCAAGGCAATCGGTCGCGGGACCGCAACGTCGCAGGATAATGTGGTCGTTGAAAGAGGACAAACCTGGGTTACTGTGAGTTCACCGACAGATGGCGTGAGTTATGTCACAGCCTTTGCGCCGAATGTTCCGGCATGGGATTTACGAAAACAAAATGCGACGATTTATTGGGTTGACGCTCAGTTTTCCTTTCCGGCTCCCGCTATTGCTCCGATCGGAGAGCGGCATACCTTTACCACGGTTGTGACAAGGCTCAGTGATGGATCGCCGTTAGAAGGCTACGTGGTTCGTTATCGATCGACCGACGCTAATGCGGTGTTTGCGCCTGCAGGAAATCCAATGATTGAATTGCTGACCGATGCCGAAGGCAGAGCTTCGGCCGAAATATATCAGCCAAACCCGGGCCGCGGGATCACCCAAATTCAGATGGAAGTGATTCGCCCAGCCGGCAGGAGCAGTGCTGCCGATCGCCGACTTGAGGTCGGCCGGGGATCGACTTCGATGACCTGGACCGCGCCCGGCGTTTCGCTTGATGTGACCGGTCCCCCGAGCAGTTCGGTCGGCTCGCAGGCAAGTTTTCAAGTGGTCGTAAGCAATGACGGTGATATGCCGTTGCAGGACGTCGTTGTGTCCCATCGGGTCCCTGCGCCCCTCGAGTTTGTAAATAGCAGTATCCAGGCAATGCGAGACAGAGACACATTACAGTGGAACATAGGCCAATTGGCGGCAGGTCAAAAGGAGACGTTTGTTGTTGATTACAAGATCCTCAGTTCGGGGAGTGCGCGAAATTGTTTTTCGGTCACCAGCGCGGAGCAGGTGCAGGATCAGGCTTGCATTGATCTCAACACCACCGAGGCTCAACTGGAACTTAACGTTTCTGGTCCGACCAACGCCATGGTGGGAGAGGAGGTGACCTACCGGATTTCTGTAAGCAATCGCAGTCAAAGTCCTCTCGCCGGATTAATCGTAAAAAATACATTTGACGAGGGGCTCAACCATGCCGTCGCCGCAAGTCCTATCGAACGCGACTTAGGAACACTCGAACCGGGGCAAACTCGAAATGATATCAGCGTTACATTTCGGGCAACCCGGGTGGGGAACCTGTGTCAAACAGTAGAGGTGATCGGCTCCGGTGCAGAGGTTATGACGAAACAGTCAATTTGTCTAACCGTCGAACAGCAGGATCGTCGGCCGGCACTGAAAATTGAAAAACGTGGGCCTTCAACCGCACAAGTCGGAGAGAACATTATTTTCGAGAGTCTCATCAGTAATACGGGAAGTGCACCCCTGATGAATGTGACGGTGATCGACACTTTCGAACAGGGGCTCGAACCGACCCGTGTGTCCGATGGTTATCAGATCGAAGAAGACCAATTGACGTGGAAATTTGCACAAATTGCACCGGGACAGATAGAACGATTGCAGGTGGAAGTGAGATGCAAAGAGGCAGTGCGTGCCTGTAGCCGAGTGACGGTGACGGCCGATGGAGATCTGGTAATGGCCGATGAGTCGTGTGTGCAAATAAGTCAGGCCTCTGTCGCGGATCCAAATGTGCCCCCCCCGATTACAAGCCCGCCCTCGGCGGGCGGATCGGCTGCTCCGGGGGCTACATCGCCACCTGCGACGTCAGGGCCAGGCGATAACGCTGACGTTGGAGATGTTCTTGCACTGCGGGTCACGGACCTAAGGGATGAGGTCCCAATCGGGGGCACGATTGTCTATGAAGTCACGGTAACAAACCCTCGGAGTGCGCCGGACGCCAATGTTGTGGTCATTGTCACGGTGCCCGAGGGCTTAGCGCCGACAACCGGGGGTGTGGGGATTGTCGCTCCCAGCAATCCAAACATTGGTCAACGTGTCATCCGCTTCAACCCGGTTGCTGAAATTCGACCCGGCGAATCACTGATATATCGCATCCCTATCCAAGCTGAGCAAGCCGGCCAGTTTCGCTCCCAGATACGTGTCACCAGCGATGGGCAACGTCGGCCACTGATCAGAACCGAAGATTCGAGTGTCTTTCAGGATCGTTGATCAGCAGTGTCCCTTGCACCCGGGTTACTCGGGGTCAATCCGCATTGCAATTTTATGGTCGTCTATTGTTTTCTTGCCGATTGTCAAACGGCACACCAGCGATTGCCCTCGCAGCAGGACCACCTGTTGCCTTGCATCTTCAAAGATGGTTGCGTAGTTGCCCCATTCGTGCCGCGAGACTGTTCCTCGCTGTCTTGTCAGGGGCCCCTCATACTCGAGATACTCGAGGCGATGATTTTCAAGCGGTACAACATTCAAGCAGGTACCAATCTCGGGTGCCTCCGGTAGTTCCCAGGTCGCCAGATGGTCACACCGTTCGAGCATCAAATCCCAGTGGTTCAATCGCTTGGATTCGGGTAGCACCTGGTGATGAAGGATTACAAATCGGGGCATTGCCTTAGCCCATGAGAGTCGCTCGGATGATTCATAGAAATTTTAACAAGGCATATCTTTTTTTTCCCGATCGGAGTACCACCACCGTCTCGCTCGCAAGATCGCCCGGTCCCAATCGATAGTCCAGGTTTTCAATGCGGGCATTATTTACGTAAGCGCCACCTTGGTCCACGGTTCTACGTGCGTCGCTCCTACTTTTAGCGAGCCCGGCCTGACAGAGCGCGTCCACAATAGAAAGGCCCTCACCGCCAAGAGTGTCTCGCGAAAGCTTTTCACTCGGTACATCAGCGAAAATCTCGGTCAGATCTGAATCAGACATTTCGGAGATCGTGGCCCCGAACAAAACCTCACTTGCTCGGCGGGCACCGGTGAGCCCTTGCTGCCCATGGACGAGCAGGGTTAGCGATTCTGCAAGCCGCTGCTGGCTCTGACGATTCTGGGGATTAGTTTGTCGATCCTCACCGAGTGCGCTGATTTCTTCCTCAGTCAGTTCAGTGAGCAATCGCAGGCAGTTATCGATGTCCGCATCATCTGTATTGAACCAGTATTGGTAGAACGCATATGGGCTAGTCTTTTCTGCCGATAACCAGATTGCACCCTGTTCGGTTTTTCCCATTTTTGCTCCATCACTCTTCGTCAGCAACGGACAGGTCAGCCCATGAAGCGTTCCGACGCCCATCCGCCGACCGAGTTCAATTCCAGCAGTGATGTTTCCCCATTGATCGCTACCCCCAACCTGTAGATTACAACCATATGCCTGTCGTAAATGAACAAAATCGTAGGCTTGCAGCAGCATGTAACTAAATTCCGTGTAACTCATGCCCGCCTCACTTTGGTCGAGTCGGGATTTCACCGATTCCTTGGCCAGCATTTGATTGACTGGAAAGTGTTTGCCAACATCCCGCAGAAAAGTGAGATAACTCCACTCCTTCATCCAGTCATAGTTATTGACCAAGATGGCCGGCCGCGCAGATTCAAAATCAAGAAATTGTCCGAGTTCATCCATGATGCCCTGAAGGTTATGCTCAATTTGCTCAGCGGAGAGCAGGTTTCTCTCCTCGCTTTTGCCACTGGGATCGCCGATCATACCGGTTGCTCCGCCGGCAAGCACAATCGGACAATGCCCAGCTTTCTGAAACCGTCGCAGCATCATCAGCGGAACAAAATTACCGATGTGCAATCCGTCTGAGGTGGGATCGAATCCGGCATAAACCGTTTGTGGATTTTCGGCGAGAAGGCTACACAGGCGTTCCCGATCGGTCGTCTGGTGAATCGATCCGCGCCAATCCAACTCCGAGTAAATATTTTGCAATGTGTTTGCTGCCACAATCAAACCTCATTTGTTCAATCAATTTTTCTTTGGTTATCTTGTCGTATGGGCAACCGTCTCGATAGTGGGGTGCGCGATCCATCACTGCGAGGCAATTAGATTGTCTACCGGAACAGATCATCATCCGCAAAGGGATTGCCAGTGCCGCCCACCTTAGGCTTCGGTAGAATCCGGAGAATTTGCGCTGCCAAGTTAAGGTCTTGTCGGGTGGTGATTTTACGATTCAGCGGGGATCCCTCTAACAGAGTCACGGGATGGCCCGCACGCTCGACTAATTGAGCATCGTCGGTTGCAACAAAGCCATCGCGCTGCGCGTATGCCTCCAACAGCCAATCTCGCCGGAACACCTGAGGTGTTTGCGCCTCCCATAAAGACGTCCGATCGACCGTTTCGATTACCATATTTGATCCGTCGCCTTTAATGCTTGCTCGTTTCAACGTGGCAGTGATCGGTATGCCGGGCAGTGCTGCGCCAGACTGTGCGGCGGTATCAAAAATCGTGCTGATCCACTCATCCGCAATGCAGGGTCGAGCGGCATCGTGAATCGCAACAAATTCAGCCTGCGGCTTGACTCGAGCCAGTGCCTTTTCAACAGAGTCCGCTCGCTCGATACCCCCTTCCACGAGATCGATACCGAGGATGGCCACATTGGCTGCAAATTTCATCTCAAAGGTTTCACGATCTTCCGGCGCGATAATAAGAATCAGCTGGATAACATCCTCGCGATTGAGGAATTTTTCAGCAGAGTGCAACCAAACGGCACGACCGTCCAATACGGCAAACGGTTTCTTGTAATGTTTATCTTTGAAACGCCGACTTTTTCCTGCAGCTGGCAGAATGACTGAAAATTTTGGCACGCTTACACACTCCTTCCTGGTAACTAGATCGCATCATAGCATTTACGCGATACGCTTCGGTACCCACAACCCTCGGTGTCCATAAAAGCTTGCGCCTAGGTGTCGACTTGCGGGAGGAGTGCAATCTGGTGACGTTTCAATTGCGGAATGCAGTCCTGCAATCGCTGTACAACATCGTCTCCTGGGGAAATCTGGTTGACGATCCGGTAGTCGCCTTGATTTAGCATGGTATGCCAGCGGTGAAGCCGCTCATCCAACACAGAAAAGATGTGCTCTAGTTGTGGCGGTTCGATCGGTATGCTCTGGAGTTGCACGTTTCGCAACCCGGGTATCCGCCTGACGCAGACGAGCTGGCCCCGCTCTGCCTTGTAACGCTCACCGTGGAGAAAAACCCGTCGAAGATGATGTCTAGAATTAAAATGATAAACAACTTCGGTGTCAAAAAAGATGCTAAGTGCTCCATTCTCTCGAAATCCAAAAACGATTGGATCGCTTCCCGGGGGAATTTTAATTTCTGCCCGATGCACCAGTGCGGTTGCGTCGGCGAGCAGGTCTTCCGTCTTTTCGAGGGATGGATCCATGCGCACGGCTGCAGCTTAATTTATTTCGGTATGCGCGAACGATATCTTTTAGCGGCTTCTTGCAAAACTTTTCTCTGCGCTGTTGTCAGTGATGCCAATCCGCGGTCATAGACACATTGCAGCACTTCATCCACCGCAGAGTCTGCCTTCTCATTTTGCGATTCCTCGGTCGTGGGAAGAAGTAACATTTGTTCCTCAAGAGAGAGCTCGTGTTGTTGCGGATTGCTGTTGCCGACCGTTACCTTGTGAGGTCGCAGGGATGAATCTGCTGTGGGATCCTCCCCCGCATAGCTCCCGCGATCTAGTGGATGTAACGAGAGAGGTGCTGAGGAAAAGCAAAAGCAGTAGGCAGCTAGGATTGTTAATGGAAGCCATAACGGCATATTACCGATCATCAGGTCGAGTAATCCCGTCACAAGGGCCAACACAAAAATTCCCAAGGCAGTTGTTTGTGAAGATCTGCGAACAACATGCCATGACCTGTGATCGCCCAAGGCGGGCCAGAGCAGTGCATGCAGAATCCACCCACCATCCAAGGGAATTGCGGGTAGAATGTTCACCAGAACCAATCCCAGATTGATCCAGACCGACAGGCGAAGCGCCGCGATTGGTAACACTTCGGCAGAAAAATTGGGATTCCCGTCGTCCCACAGGCCTGTAAGCGCTGCATCACCAAACAATCCGAGGGCTACGATCGACATCGTAAAGCCAATAAAACTCATCAGTGGTCCACTGAGCGCAACCCACAAATCTTTTCCAGCCTGTTGGGGAAACGAGTGAAAGCTCAATCCTCCAAACGGCGTGAGAACCAGCATCTCATTGTTTCCCCCGATGCGATGTACCAAGAAACAGTGACCTGCTTCATGGAGTAAAACTGCGGCAAACCAGATCAGCAGGATAACCCCTGTTTTTCCTAGATGGTTACCACCGGATTGGACCTGGAAAAACAAAACAAAGATACCGACCAGCACAAACGAGATGTGCAGTCGGAGAGGGAGACCATTGTATCTTCCGAGAGGAACGCTACCTAAAGTGATGGCATGTTGCATCGGACCGTGCCATGAAATGCAAGGGACTGTCAACTTTGCATCGTAGCAAGTACGATTTGAACCGGCAAATCACAGGTGTTTTTTCGAAGGGTATTCAGGTGGGGCCTTCCGACCGTCAATTGTTACAAGCCAGAAAGTTTCGCGTAATTGAACGCACCGAGCAACGTGCCGAGGGACCGGTTTGTCAAGAAATTATTGTTCACCCTGGTGCTGTGGCCATTATTCCGATTGTCGATGCTGAGCGACTATGTTTGATTAAAAATCGAAGAATGGCGGTAGGTGAGACCTTACTGGAATTACCCGCCGGCACGCAGGAAGTCGGCGAATCGCCACGTGTGACCGCAACGCGAGAACTGCGTGAAGAGACTGGATTTTCTGCAGAGACCATGGTGCCGCTTGGATCCTGTTGGATGTCACCGGGCATTCTGCGGGAAAAAGTGTCCTTTTTTGTCGCCCGTGGATTAACTGGGGGGACACCAGCGTTAGAGAAGGATGAACAAATTGAAAATTATTTACTCACGTTACGCGAGGCGGTCGAAATGATCTTCAATGGGCAGATCACCGATGCCAAGACGATTGTCGGGCTGCTGCTCTTCGAACGGCTTGGAATGACTCGATAAACCGCACGTTTCCAACATGGATATTAATCACACCGCTGCAATTTCCAAAGTCTGCAGAGGCGCATGATGATAAAGTTTCTCGGCCAACAGTTGGGGTGACCCGCTAATCGATTTTGGCGGCTCACGATGCCAATGGCGATCGGCCGGAAGCAACTGCGGGTCGGCAGGCCAAGATGTTAGCGGCTGATAGCCTAGGACTCGCTGAAGCTTGCTCGAGTCGAGTGAAACATTTCCGGCTCTTGGCGGCATTGGACCCGCCTCTTTTCGATAACAACCTTTAAGCAAAGCTGGATCGTAGCCACCAACACAATTGACGATCTGTGCGATTTGATAGAGGCTGAGTCTGCGTGCTCCCCCGGCGTGAAAGAGGCCCTGTAGCTTTCGGCGGAATGCGGTTTCGTACAGCTGATTCATACAATCGGTGTAGCTGGGGGTGCGAATCTCGTCAAAATAAAGCGTTGCCGGCCTACCATGCTCAAACCGCCACTTGATCCAGTCAATTGCTCCAGCATGCCCGCTGTAACTGATGCCCATCGGCAGTGAAATCCGTAGAATGCAGGACTCAGGCCGTGCCCAGAGAATTAGACGCTCGGCAGCAGCCATCGAGTGCCCATATTCGGTCACCGGATCGGTGACATCCCGCTCGTGATGCAACCCGTCGCGATTGCCTGAAAAGACAAGATCGATCGACAGATGAACCAGGCGGATGTCGGTGCCTTCGATCACATCAAGTAAATGCCTGACTCCTTCCACGTTGGTTCGCCATGCCAGCGACGGGTCAAGTTCACACGATTTCAGCGCGCAGTTCCCCGCGCAGTCTAGTACGGATTTGAAATCGTAATGATCAAAAAGTCGCCGGAGCGTTTCTCGATCCTCCGCATCGCACGCTTCGATATCAGGACCAACCAATGGCCACTTATTTTTTTGCCGGATGCCTACAACCTGGCCGGGAAATCTGCTGCGGAAATAATGCAGGGCATTGTATCCAGCTACACCGGCTACACCCGTGATCAATAGCGGCAAAGGAAATTCCTGTGTGGGAGTATCCATGGTAGAATGGTAGACAGTCGCCAAAATGGATCACGCTCGTGCAACTTATTATGGCCAGCATAGCTTGCATTGCTGCCTGTATGCCAGAGGGAACCGCAGTCTGACTTGACCTGCGGTTTCTCTCATCCTATCATCTCGCTCCCGTTCCGTGGCATCGAAGCCCGGATTTGCGATCTTTCGGTTGAAAACGGTTGAAGGAGGAACCGTCATGCGTTCAACGTCTGGTAAGACCCAATCTCAGACCCCAGTAAATCGCCCCCGGCGTGTGATGCTGCTGTTCGGTAGCGGATGCATGATTCTCGGGGCTTGTCTTGTAATGCGGTGGAATGCCGGCTTGCCGGCAGCCCAAGCCCGCTCACGTTCTTCCGTATCGTCGGATCAGTCAAACGGCCAATCCGCAGATACTAAGGGCAGACGATGGGTCGCCAATGTCAATGGAAGATCAATTTCAAGAAAGCGTCTCGCCGAGGAATGCCTCCGAGATCATGGCGAAAGTGTGCTGGAGACCGTCATGAACCGGCAACTCATCGCCTTAGAGTGTGAAAAACAAAATATCCGTATCTCGGAGGAGGAGATTGATGCGGAAATCGACCGCGTGTCTCGCAGATTCGGTTTGCCGGTCGATCAATGGTTGACGCTGCTGCAAAGCGAACGGGATATCCCTGCTGATCGTTACCGACAGGAAATTATCTGGCCCACCGTCGCGCTTCGGCGGTTGGCCCGCAAGCAACTTGCTGTGAGCGAAGACGAAATTCAGAAAGAGATTGAGTCGCAGTTCGGCCCCCGAGTTCAAGTCAGGATGATTGTACTCAAAGATCGGCAGCAGGCAGAAAAAATCCGCGGTGTTGCGACTGCCGATCCGGATAGCTTTGCAAGTCTTGCCGTAAAACACTCGATTGACATCAATAGCGCGAGCTCCGGTGGTCTCGTGCAACCGATTCGTCGACACATTGGCGAACCGACGATTGAAGCGGTCGCTTTCGGTTTAGGTGTTGATCAAATTTCGGAGGTAATTGCGGTTGGTGATCAATACGTGGTGATGCAATGTGTGTCTCAGCTACCGGCAAAATTGCCGAGTGATGCCCAGCTCCAACAAATGCGAAGTGCCATCACAGAATCGATCCGTGATCGCAAGTTGCATCAAGCCGGGACCGAATTATTCCGGTTGCTGCAGGAGAGGGCAAATGTCAAGAACATACTTAATGATGAAAATCTTCGTCAACGTATGCCGGGAGTGGCAGCTACCATCAATGGGCATTCGATTACGACCGATGAATTGGCAGAGGCTTGTATCTCCCGCCACGGTAAAGAGGTTTTAAACGGATTGATTAATCGTCAACTGATTGAAATGGAAGTGAGCCGCTCGGGAATTCAGGTTAGTAAACTCGACCTCGACGAGGAAGTAACTCGTGCGGCCCAGGCGGCCGGAGTGACTGACCAGCAAGGGAATGTGGACTTCTCTAGGTGGTATACCATCATGCAGGAACAGCAGAATGTCTCCCAGTCGGCATATCTTGAAAAGATTGTGTGGCCTAGTGTTGCCTTGAGAAAATTAGTTTCCGCCGAAGTTGAAGTCACAGACGAAGATTTACAGAAAGCTTATGATGCAAATTACGGGCCCCGAGTGCGGTGCCGAGCGATCGTGATGGACAATCTACGACGGGCGCAAGAGGTGTGGGCCATGTATCGTGCCCGACCGTCAGTAGAAAACTTTGCCGAGCTAGCCAGCCAGTATTCCATCGATCCAGGTGGAAAATCTTTGGGGGGCGTCGTGCCGCCGATTCAGAGGCACGGTGGACAACCCGCGCTCGAAAAGGAGGCGTTTCGACTGAAACAGGGAGAGCATTCCGGCGTGATTCAAGTGGGCGACAAGTACATATTTATATTGTGTGAGGGTGTGACCAAACCGGTCGAGGTCGATCCGGAGGAAGTGCAAGATGTACTCTATAATGATATTCTAGAAAAGAAACATCGCGTTATGATGTCGCGGCGTTTCGACCAGATTCTTGAGCGGGCTAGTGTGGAAAATATGCTTTATCCTGAGCTTTCCCGATCCCCCGCCTCAAAGATCAAAAAATTGAATGCCCGGTCCGCGGCCACAGACAATCAAGGTTAGACAGCGGCAAGTACCATCCGGTGGGTGGAAAAATTGTGGGGTCGAGTTATCCTGAAGTTTCTCATCTCGCAAGCGAAGAGGTTTCCCCGATGTCAGTTGATAAAGCCGGCTCCGACAATCCGGTCGATTATTCCCTGCCGTTTGACGTCAAAGTCGCAGCTCGGGTTCACCGTCTTCCACCGTACCTGTTCGGCAGAATTAATAAATTGCTGCTCGAAAAGCGACGCGCGGGAAGTGACGTCATTGACCTGGGGATGGGAAATCCCTCGGATCCCCCCGAAGATCTGGTGGTTGAAAAGCTGGTCGAGACAGCGCGTGATCCGCGAAATCATGGCTACAGTCAAGCCGCAGGGCTGCAGAAGCTACGGCAGGAGGTTGCTAGCAAATATCTTACGCGATACGGGGTGAGGATCGATCCCGATTCTGAGGCAATGGTTTGTATCGGCTCCAAAGAGGGCTTTAGTCACATGTGCCTAGCTCTGATGGGACCAGGCGATACGGCCATTGTTCCAGCGCCGTACTTTCCAGTGCATGCCTATGCTGTGATGCTCGCCTCAGGCAATACGATTGCGCTTGAAGTTGCCGACAGCCAACAATTTCTGTCCAACATTGCTTATACGTGTCAACACCTGTTTCCCAAGCCGAAGTTGCTCGTGGTCAATTATCCGCACAACCCCTCTGCCGTGACGGTCGAGGCCGAATTCTTTGATGAAGTGGTGGCCCTTGCAAAACGATATGGTTTTTACGTAATTAGTGATTTCGCATACGCAGATGTTGCATTCGAGGGGTATCAGCCTCCTAGTTTTCTGGCCGCCCAGGGCGCGAAAGATGTCGGTGTTGAATTCACCACGATGAGTAAAGGGTATAACATGGCCGGATGGAGGGTCGGCTTCTGCTGCGGGCATCCTGACATGGTGCGTGCGCTGGGCACAATAAAAGCCTACTACGATTACGGTCTTTTTTCTCCTGTTCAGGTTGCGGCCATCATGGCCTTGCGACACACTGAGGCTGCTGTCACCCGGCAGAGCGAGATCTATCAAAAACGACGGGATGTGCTCTGCGCGGGACTGCATCGTCTGGGGTGGGAGGCCTCTCCACCTCGGGCCGGAATGTTTTGTTGGGTACCGATTCCCGAGCCGTGGCGATCCAAGATGGATTCGATTCAATTTGCGACCATGCTGTTGGAGAAAGGGGACGTTGCTGTCAGTCCTGGCACTGGCTTCGGCCCCGCGGGCGAGGGTTTTCTCAGGCTTTCGCTCGTCGAGAATGAAAACCGTCTGCGCCAGGCGGTTAGGCAGATCGGCCGCTGCCTGGCGGCAGAATCGGTCGACTGAACGAGGCAATTTCCAAAGAATTTGGCCTTCCATCTTCCCGCAAGATTTTGGTACTTACCCTTCCCAACAGTGCCATGCGCCAATTGCTTGGCTGGGAGCAAAGGTGCGATGAAATCGAAAGCAATGAAATAGGATTAGGGAAATCCCATGAAACGTTGGATAATTCGATTGTCGATCTTGGTTGGTAGCATGGCATGCGGCTGGTTCGCAATTGCCGAGGTGCAGCGGTCACAGGAGGACCCAGTGATTCGTTCGGTCGCCGCAAAGGATGAAGTGCCACCCCCCGGTGCAGAGGTTCGTCCTCTAACAAAGACCGACAACTTTTCCCAACCGACCCAACCGGTAGTGACTGACCAAGGCGCCGCTTTTGCCGCTGCTGCTGATCAGGCCGCAAGAGCATCAGAAGTACCGACTCAGGATTCCATTCCTCCGGCAGCGAATCTTGCGAAGCGCGATCCTTTTGGTCTGGCGCCGCCCCCAACTGCCGCCCACAACCAGGATAATGAGCCATCCAATCGCTATGCCCAGCCGACGGTCGGCGACCGTTACCAGAATATCCCCCCGGCAACCGTTGCTCCGGGTGCGTTGCCAGTAGAGGCGAAAAATGCACAGCCTTTGAAATCAACGACTGTGGCGCCGCGTTATCCGACCTCGCCGACATCGGTCTCCCCGGTAAACGATCCCCAAAATCGATACACAGCGCCGCCAACGGGTGCCACCGCATCCACACCGCCACCCCCCCCAGTTGCCACTGCGTCGCCGAAAAGTTGGGGCAATATGTCCGCGTCCGGGTCCGCTGTGAGCGCCGCAATCTCGGGTGCAACTGCATCGGCAGACGCGATCGGGCGGCCGGGTGGTCGCCACCAGGAGGGCCCCCAAGGGCCGCAGATGGTCGTTGAAAAGGTAGTTCCTCAGGAAATTCAAGTCGGGAAACCGACGACGTTTGATATCAAGGTTGTCAATCGCGGCAATGTCACCGCCTACGATGTACGGGTGAGGGACGAAATTCCCTATGGCACACGCCTGCTCAGTACGAAGCCGGCAGCACAGTCGGTTCAGGGTGGCGTGGTCTGGGATCTCGGGCACTTTGAGCCTGGACAGGAAAAATTTGTTGAAGTCCGTCTCATGCCCGAAGCGGAGGGCGAAGTCGGAAGTGTCGCTTCGGTCACATTTGCTACACGGGCATCTGCCCGCACGCTGGCAACGCGACCCCTCCTAAAAATTGATGCCAGCAGTGTGGGGCAAGTGATGATCGGCGATCAAATCCAGGTCGATATCACGGTTGCCAATCTAGGTAGTGGGATTGCCCGCGATGTGGTGCTGTTTGAAACCTTGCCGGGAGAGTTGCGACATCCTGCCGGCGCCGATTTGGAATTTGCTGTTGGTGATCTGGCACCCAAAGAAAGTCGGAAAATAAACCTTGTAATGACTGCTGCCCGTGCGGGTGTAGTCAAAAACGTGCTGTCGGCTCGTGGCGAGGGAAGCCTAGCGGCGGAGGCGAATTTTGAGTTTGAAATCATCGCACCTCAATTGTCCGTTGCCATCTCCGGACCTCGGCGCCGTTATCTGGAGCGACAGGCGACATACACCGTCAAGGTCGCAAATCCAGGAACAGCGGCTGCGCAAGATATCGAGTTAGTATCCCGTTTGCCTCGCGCGATGCAATTTGTGTCTGCCAATAACGCCGGTCATTACGATGCGTCGACGCATGCGGTTTACTGGAGCTTGCAGGAGCTTCCCGAGGGTGAGCAGGGTCAGGTTCAACTAGTGACCTTGCCGACCGAGGCTGGTGACCATACGTTGCGGGTCGAGAGCACGGCTCGCGGCGAGTTGAGTGACTCGAGTGAGGAGACCGTTCGGGTGGAGGGCCTCTCAGCGCTCTTCTTCGAAGTCGTGGATCTTGAGGATCCGGTTGAAGTCGGACGCGATACAGCCTATGAAATTCGGGTGCTCAATCAAGGCACCAAAGTGGCGCGCAACATTATCGTCGCCGCACTTTTGCCGGATGACTTGAAGCCGCTTTCCACAGAGGGACCAACTCAAGGTTCAATACAGGGTAATCAGGTGGTATTTCAACCGCTTCCGCGGTTGGCACCCAAAGCAGACACCACCTTTACGGTGCGTGCGCAGGGTGTACACCCGGGGGATCAGCGCGTGCAGGTTCAAATCCAGAGCGATGATTTAAAGACGCCGGTGACCAAGGAAGAAAGCACCAAGGTTTACTCAGATCGCTGATTGGGTCAGCATCCAAAGAGCCTCCTTGGCTGCATCGTTTACCCATCCGGTAAAAATGACAGCCAACCGATTAAATTTACCATCATTTTTCCAGCTGCGGTTTGACCGCGTCTTTAAACATAATTAACTTGATTGAGCAGAACGGCAGGCACCGCCTGAGTTCAGTTGCAGAAGTCCCCAAGGTTATCTGAGCGAGGGTGGATCGATGGCGATAGCTGGCAGCAAATCAGGAACCGACGTGGAAGCTGCCGAAACGCAACGAAGTAACTTAGAAAAATCGGTTGTTTGCTCGTTCAACGAGTGGGATCCGCTAGAGGAGGTAATTGTCGGCCGAGTGGATGGCGGGGCGGTTCCTCCTTGGCATGTCACGCTGCAGGCAGCTACGCCCCAAGAATCTTGGGAACTGCTTAAATTGCTTTCGGGCAAACCGGCACCGGATGCCATGGTTCAGGCAGCACAGCGAGATCAAGCCGAATTCGTTGCTATTCTCGAGGCAGAGGGCGTAAAAGTCAGGCGACCCGATCCTATCGCTCAAACGGAAAGTTTTCGAACTCCGGATTGGGAGGTCGAGTCAGCGTACAATATTGCTAATCCTCGTGACGGACTGTTGGTCATTGGAGATGAGATTATAGAAACGCCTATGGCATGGCGTAGTCGCTATTTTGAGATGAACGCTTATCGCAGTCTGCTTCACGAATATTTTAAGGCGGGTGCGCGGTGGACAGCTGCCCCTCGCCCTCGTCTGGCCGACTCGCTTTATAATGAAAAATGGCAACTTCCGGAAAAAGGAGAACAACTTCAATTTGCGATCAATGAAACCGAGTGTTGTTTTGATGCAGCCGATTTTGCCCGCTGTGGTCGCGACCTGTTCGTAACGCGTAGCAACGTTACCAATCGTTTTGGCATCGATTGGCTCCGTCGCCATCTTGGCGGTGACTTTTCAATTCATGAGATCAAAACAAAATCTCGTCAGCCGATGCATATTGACACGACCTTCGTGCCGCTCTGCCCAGGACGTGCCCTCTACAGCCCCGATTTCTTTGATCCTAGTGATGCCCCGGAGGTACTCAAAAGTTGGGAGCTTCTTCCGGCACCTGCACCGGTCAGCACGATGGTGCAAATGATCGACCTTAGCAGTGCTTGGCTGAGTATGAATGTGTTAATGCTCGATGAAAAACGGGTCATCTGCGAGGCAAGTCAGGAGCCCCTGATCAAGAAATTTCGGGAATGGGGTTTCAAGCCTATTCCTTGTCCGTACACCAACCACTACGTATACGGCGGTGCCTTTCACTGCTCCACGCTTGACGTTCGCAGACGCGGGACGTTGCAATCTTATTTCTAACGCAGTCTGTTTCCGCAGACGCGTGCTTCTGCGAGAGCGATGTGGCCCTGGAATTGAGGCGGTGCCCATCACCGGGGCGCAGATGGATCACTTTTAACTTGAAACAGTTTGCCTGCGGGACTAGCCAAAAGAGAGGGCAGGAAAACAAGGTCGCCCACCAGCGCTGCAAGCAACAGTAAAAACATCAACAAGCCAAATTGGGATACCGGCTGAAAAGAACTCAGCGAGAAGATGACCAGACCAAGTCCGGCGATCAAAGTGGTTTGCGTCATCGCTAATGCGCAGCGTCGATAACAATACAGCACCGCTTCAGCGCGAGTCATCTTTGCCGCAATTCCCCTGCGGAACCAAGTAAGAAAGTGGACCGTATCGTCCACCGCAATTCCCATCGCGACGCTTGCAGTCATCATCGATCCAATGTCAACAATTCGATCGGTCCACCCCATCCAGCCAAAGATAACCGCCGCCGGAAAAACATTCGGCAGCATCGATACCAGTCCCGATGCAAAATTGCGGAACCAAATTATCATCATTACGGCGATTAGAAAAAAAGCGATCACAAAGCTCTTAAACAACCCATTCAGTAATTCACGCTGTGCGATGTGAAATAGGGGTACCATTCCCGTGTATTGGACATCGACTCCAACTGCATCATCTGCCGCCGCCCGCAAAAAGTTGTCAAATTTTTTGGTCCGATTCGTTACAATCAAATCATATTTTTGTTTGATCTGTTCAAGGCATCCTTGCTTGTTTTCCGATTCGGTACAGGCAGCGCTTTCTTCAGCGATTTTTTGCTTAACCAGTTCCTTGAATTTTTCAAAAGTTTGTTTTGCTTTTTTCTGTTTTTGCTGACTTGCGGCACTTCGCTTCGCCAGAAATCCGTTTACGTGCTCTTCGATTTGGAGAATCACCTCGTCATAGTCTTTCTCTCCGGGGCGAATACGGGCACTGATTCGCCAAAGGTCCTTTCCTGCTTGAGGTTCGTCTTCTGTCCCCCCTTTCGCTTTATCAGTTGCGTGCGGGACCGGTGCAACCTCATGTGCCGCGTTTTCATAGCTGTAGTAATGAACTTTATGGTAATCAGCGCGATTAGCTGCCAAACGTTTATTCATCACGAACTGCGTGTAATGGCCCTCATCTAGCTCTGGTGCAAAAGTGGCGGCCGAAATGGAGTGGCTGATCAGGTTCGATTGGTTCTGTTTTAGGTCTTTTTCAATCGCCGAGATCAGCCGCATCTGCCCCAGCGTCGTCAAGGTAGACTTTTTTCGGTTGAATGCGACCACAATCTCAAGAGGGATTTGATTGCCGAAACGTTCCGGGCTGGCCAGCCACTCGTAATCGGTGATTAACCGATGCTTTGGGTCAAAAAAACGGGCTGGCTTGACTGAAGTATTGATATAAAGTGACCCGCAACCGAAGAAAATGAGCAGCCCGATACAGACGCAAAGCACTGGCCATCGGTGCGCAATAACCTTTGCAGCCAACCATTCGACTACTTGGTCGAAGATTCCCTGGAGCTCGGTTTGCGATTGCGCAGAGAGGCCCTCATTCGCTTTCTTTGAAAATCTTTGAATTAGAACAAGTAGCGCCGGCAGCAGTAAAAACAGTACGCCCAGACTCGCGATAATTCCAATCGCGGAGAATTTTCCAAAATCCTTGACCGGAATGATATTGCTTACCGAGAGGGACCCAAGCCCTATGGCCGTCGTTCCAGCCGCCAGCGTGCAGGGCATCCAGCCGAGTCGGATGGCCGTTGCAGGGGCATGAGCAACACCCTTTTCACGCACCGTATCCTGGTAATAGTTGATCAGGTGAACGCCTGCTGACAGACTTAAAACGTAAATTAAGACGGGCATCACAACCAGTACGAGATTCACACGTCCGCCAAAAATCGGCACCAGCGATTGCGCCAGCATAGCGCTGTAAACAGAAACAAAGAAAATCAGCATGGCCAGCGTGAAGCTGTACGTCAGACCGCGTATCCAGTGCTTGGAACGACGACCGTGGGCGAAGAAGAAACTTGTGACAGCACAACTGAGGGCAATCAGCATCGAGTAGCCAACAAGCGAATCGGTGGCCCTCTGACTCTCAACATCCACCGCAGCGTTAGTTACCGCATCTCCGGCCATATGAATTTCAGCGGCCGGAATTTTTAAATCTTGGATCAGTATGCTTCTAAGGGACGCAATGGCCTCTCGTCGATCGTTATCTCCTGCCTCGGTTAATTCAATCACCGCGGCACTCGATTCGCCGTCTTTACCGATCAGGATTGATTCCAGTCGCTGACGAGCGAGCCTTTCGCTTAAATCGAAAGGCTTCGCTTGCAACTTTTCTAATAGTTCGGGACCGGTAGTGACTTTTGCAAACAGCTTATCACCAGACGCATTCTGATAATTGCGGGCAAATGACGCGAACTCGGAGAGTCGCGGATCGGTTAGCGTGCATCCTGTCCAACTGACGATGGCATATTCATCGGTGCCGAAATGTGCCCTGAATGCAGCGTATATTTTCGTTTCATCAAAATTGTCCTTCGGAAGCCACTGCTTGATATTGTTATTGTTGGTTTCTTCCGATTTGATGACGCTCAGCGTGATCGGATAAATCGATATTAGGGATGCAATAAAGATCCAAAGGTAAAATCGATCGTAAAAACTTGATCGGTTTAATTCCGACATGCAAAATATTCCAGCGATTTGGGACGCAGGGGCAACAGTGACGGAGAAGTGTTTCAGCTAGGAAGAGTTTATGGATAACGTAAGAGTAAACTCTTAACGCGATCACGTGTTCGGACTCTTTTTGATCGCTCGCCCTCGAAGTCATCATCATAGCACCGAAATCCATCGATTGGGCAGACCGATATTTCTACTCTTTCGAGCTTAAGAAACACAGAGTAGGGCAGCGAAACGCAGAAACGATCATTTGTTTCAGCATTGGTAGACTGCGCTGATTATGGCAATTCCCTGGACAGGATGAAATGAATCACGCATTGAAACTCGATATTTCCAGCTAAAATTGGTTGAAGAGCCTTATGCGGGGGGGTATGCTAGGTGCTCAGCTCCGGTAACTGTTTCTTTACCAGGCCTGGGCTGTTTGCAAGAAGCAAATAAGCGAAGGATTGGTGAGACGCGTGGGGATGCGTGCTCGGATGCGAGACATGGATCGTGGCATTTTCCCGCGATAGTTGAAGATCGAACAAGCACGTTTCACCCGACTCGGCCAATCCAACGATGAAATTCGCCTTTGTAGTGCATCCTCTCTCAGAGGAAAGTAAAGCTCTGTGGCAGATGGATGATGGCGGGCAGTTGCTGTCGCATTGGGAAAATGGCAATCTGCTAGAGATATGCGATTTCGTCCAAGGTCGCATGGCGGAAGGGGTTGCCTTCGGAGGTCGCGCAAAAGACCGCCCCATCGTTCTTGATCAGTTCTCGGGGCTGCAAACCAAAACCGGTTGCGAGACTGAAGGACGCGTGTACGAAATTCCATGCAGTCCAAAGCAGATCTTAGAAGACCCGGGAACAGCCATCGAACAGACACAAGCGGCTGTAGATATGGCTGCGGACTGGGGTGCAGGTATTGTTGGTCTCGGTTCACTCACAAGTGTCGTCGGCGGACACGGCCAGTACATCGCAGAAAATAGTCCGATTCCCGTGACCACAGGAAACAGCCTGACGGTTTATGCTGCGCTAAAAAATTTGCAACATGCTTGCAGTGAACTGTCGATAGACCTCACCAAAGAGACGGTTACCGTGATCGGTCTACCCGGCAGCATCGCTACGGCAATCGCCCGGATGTTACGGACCAAGGTAGGAGAAATGATCTTGGTGGCCCGTCGCCCTTCCCCGAGAGCAACACGAATTGCAGCTGAACTTCAGAGTGAGCTCGTTTTTGAAATCCCGACCGCCCTGGCGAAATCCCGATTGATTCTTTCCGCCACCTCGAGCGGCAGTTGTATCGTGCAAGAGATGCTGCAGGCAGGCAGCGTGGTGATTGACGTGGGAGTTCCTGCGGATGTAACCCGATCGACACGACGTCGAAGCAATGTTCTCGTCGTTTCTGGAGGCCTGGTGGACGTACCTAGAGGTTTTCTAGGCAAATCGATGCTACTCGGTTTCCACTTCGGTCTGGTACCGGGGTGCCTGGCTGAAACCATCAATTTGGCTCTGGAAGATCGCGCGGAAAGTTTTTCTTTGGGGCGTGATTTAAGTATCGAGCGAATTGGAGAAATCGGATCCATCGCCACTCGGCATGGATTTTCGTTTTCGCAACTCTCTTCCTACGGTCGACCGGTTCCCGATTCACTATGGGCAAGCATGAATAAAGTAGTTGGTCGTCGTCTGGCGGAGAAAAATTTCGCTACCGGCCAACACTGCTCGGCGACTACCGGAGAAAGGATCGCTGGATCCGCGACCAACGGTCATCCTGCCTACGGCCAAGCGCAAACTGATACGCAGCGGCCAACCGATCAGAAATCCAAGCAGCGGATTCAGCAAGAAGAAGAAATTAAAAATCGCCGAGCGCGAACCCTTTTTCAGCGATATGTAAATCCGGTATTGGTCAATCTTGCCGAGCAGGGTGGACTCAACAAGACCTTCGTACGAGGCCAGGATACGGTAATCACCGATGCCGATGAAAATCACTATCTCGATTTTGTTTCGGGTTTCGGCTCACTTAATGTCGGTCACAATCACCCTAGAGTTGTTGAGGCGATCAGCGCGGCCCTAGAAAGTAGTGTTCCCGGATTTTCCCCAGCGGCGATCAATCCTCACGCGGCGTCTTTGTCCGAGCGTTTGGTATCGATTGCCCCGGCAGGTTTGGAAATGGTATTTTTCTGTAACAGCGGGACCGAGGCAGTGGAGTCTGCGCTAAAGCTGGCACGTGCCACAACGGGCCGAACCGGCATTATCTATTGCCATGGTTCTTATCATGGCAAGTCACTTGGTGCGCTCTCGGTTACTGGAAATCGTGGTTATCAACAACCATTTGCACCGCTACTGCCCGATTGTCACCCGATTCCGTATGGCAATCTGGAGGTTTTGGAACGCACTCTCGCCTCACGCAATATGGCAGCATTCATCGTGGAACCGATCCAAGGAGAGGGAGGAATGATTCTTCCCCCGGCGGGTTATCTGGCTGAAGCAGAGCGCATATGCCGGCAGGCCGGAACGCTTTTGATTGCCGATGAAGTCCAAACGGGAATGGGTCGCACGGGGACGATGTTCGCGAGCGAACAGGCGGCGATTGAACCGGATATTCTTTGTGTTGCAAAGAGCCTCAGTGGAGGATTGGTGCCGATTGGTGCCATGTTGGCACGCCGTGATCTGTGGATGAAAGCCTACGGGACAGTTGAGCGATTTGCCTTGCACACTAGCACTTTTGGCGGTGGAAGTCTTGCTTGTATTGCGGGCCTGGCGACGATTGAAACACTCGTTGAGGAAAGATTGGCGGAAAATGCTGCCCAACGCGGATTTCAAATTCTGGAAGGCTTGAATGAAATTCGACAGGAGTTACCGGACTATTTTCAGGACATCCGCGGACAGGGATTGATGATTGGTGTAGAACTCTCGCCTTTGGCAGAATCTGTGACAACGCATTTGAAGCGTACCGACTCGACTGGGATGCTCCAGTATATGATGCGGGGCATGGATGCGATGATCGCCAGCTTTCCCACCGTATTTCAAATGCAGATCCTGCTAGAGCATTATCATATTTATACGCAAGTTACTCGTTCTAATCCTCTGGTGCTGCGAATCCAACCACCACTAACGATTGATGCGAGCAAGGCCGCACATTTCATTTCCTCCTTCACCCGAACCTGTCGGCTTGGCCACAAGGTGGAAAATCTGTTTGAAGAGGTCATCACACGCTCTATCTCCGGGCAGCACATTGCCAATTCTGAAGCCGGCATGCGTGAGGAGAGATCGCACTCTTCCACCCCCCCCATCGCTGCATCCGGGGTTGAGATTGATGAGCAGTGCAGTCGGTAATGGTCTTATCGTGATCTCAGCCGTGAGTTTTGATTTTCTGCAACGTTGATCACGGCACGCAGCGAGTAGTCCGCAGAGGGGTTTGCATGATCGGTCCGCTTCACAGATTGCTCCGGCGACTTTTGCTGCTGCACGTAAATATCAGTAGATCCCATAGCATGCTGTTGCATACCGTAAATATACACTCTCGCATGGCAGGGTCCGGAAAAATCAGGTGGCAACTGCATTGTGAACGTCTGCAGACCCTTCACGACAGGCCACTGCTGCTGATCCAGACGTGGATCGTTCGCCCTTTTATAGGATTGCAGATATTCCTTCCGGCCATCCGGGGAAGAGTCATAATGCGTGCGGTTCGCCAGTGGCGTGGTGAAAGTACCGCGTCGGGTGACGATTTCTATGGTTGCCAATCCTTTCATGGGCGCGTCGATTTCTACGGTTACCGTTGCGCCTTGATCGACCAGACGCGGTGCTCGCACCACGACTGATCGGGATGCGTCAATTTTTAAAAGGGGATCTCCCAACAGATTGAAGAGTTGGGCATGCTCTCTGCGCTCTGCTGTCCGTTGCTGCTTTGTATTCCCGAGCAACCCCGCTAGGCGATCCAGCGCGATTCGATTTGAACCGCCTGCATCGTCACTGACCATGTGTTTCTTTGCGTTGTTCAAAATCTCGCCCAAGGTGGTCTGCTGTTTCTGGAAATGTTGATTGATCAGCGCCTCGCCCAGCACCGTCATTCCATACGGCATTGTTGTACGTGACCCCCCGATGACCGCTATCGGCCCTGCTTTACTCTCCAACATCGCTTCGGCTAGGCAGTCGTTAGGAGCATCAAAAGCTGCGGCGTAGCAGCAACAAAGTAACGCGATCGGGGCACCTCGATTCGCAGCGATGCGGTCAGCATCGGTGTTCCGCAAAATCGGAAATTGTCCGCCCGGCACGCGGACCTTGTCCAGAGAGTCGATCTGTCCGTGGCCAAGATAAATCCAGAACAGACAACCTTCATTCAAGCGGTTTAGCACGGTGTCTCTAAATTGCTCCGGCGGTGGACAATACGGGCTTTTCCAATTGGCTTGCGTCATCGTTGTTCGATAGGCTGGCGGAATTTTTGAAATCAGGAATGCACGTGTCGTGCCCTCGATTATCGAATCAATGATCGGCCCAAATTCCCCGACACCGGCGACCAGGTTGATTTGCCTTCTCCAGGGTGAGAAGTCGCTATTTGACTCATAATCGATTATCCGCTGAACCATTCGCATCAAATCTTCTGGGCGATCCACGGGCAGGCGACCCACTGGAATTTCTGCGACATCATCTCCGTCAACATCGCCAAACGGGTAATCAGTGGCAATTTGTCGATCCCCGGCATAAGGCGTAATCACGGTGGCTTTACGATAGTGTGTGGGCACACAATGCTGCAGGCATGCACCGCCTAAATTTTGACTCACATCGCCCGATCTAGCATCGCCGATCAGCACCACGGCGTTTACAGGTCGCTTTGTCGCATAGTCGCGAATTTTCTTCTGCAGCACGAAAGCCGAGCGATCGTTTGCCATCAGTACGATCCGATGTCCCTGACCGGTGCGATACGCGATCCACCGACCAATGGCATCGGTGAATGCATCCGGGCAAATGACCAGGACATCGGCGCGCGACGGCGGCGACCAAGCAGTGCCACACAGCAGCATCAATGCGAACAGCAGGAAGCGATGGCAAGCTAGCATCATAAAAATCGCGCGAGTCAATTACAGTTTGGAGGCGACAGTCTAGCGAAAGGGGGTTATCGGATCGATAGCAGTCCATGGGTGATTGCCACCAATTTTTTCCCTGATATTGATTAAGCAGGGATTGGTGGCCTAAGTTGTAAGTAGCCCTCGGATTTACCTTGCGAGAGAAATTGTTCAGGCATGGAACCTGTGCATCGTTGTCGGCATGGATGGTCAAGTCATGATTGAGCCTCTCAAGATCTTTCGTTTAGCGATTCACGAAGAGCCGTTTACACCAAGGGTGGTTCACTTTGACCACCTGGAGCGGCAACAGGGATCGCTGAGGGTTGCATCCTGCCATGAGCTCTCCGGGCCTCTGCGTCGCACGATTCTTCAACTTCGTCAAGCGATTGTCGATCGGCAAAGTGAAACCGGATCTTTTGTATGCACCGGAGGTACAACACCGCAATCGATCGCCGAGTTCATGTTGTGTAGTCACTGGCTAGGATTGCACGAGGAGCCATCGTTAGAACCAGTTTTCTCAGAGTGCGTTGATCGCTTAATTGATGCACAGGATTGCAGCGAAGGATTGACCTCAGGGCCTGTTGATAAAGACACATTGAGCAGTACGCTTCTGATCGATTTCGCATTGAGACGGTTCGGAATATCGCCCACGGATGAAGCAATGATCCCGGCATGGCGGTTTGATTTGGGGACAAATAGATCCGAAAAAATCAATCAACTGGCACGGGGCTATCTGGCCTTGTATGGACTACTTCCCTTTGAAGCCGATAGTGTCACCGAATCGAAGCATTTCTCGTCCGCCGAACAGGGTCTCTGGACCGAGCTAATGCAACGCAAAGTACATCGGCAACTTGCTACCTTGGAAACATGCGTGGCCTGGTTGCCGTTGGAGGTACCAAAGTCCCGAACATTGCACCACGCTATGCGGTTATTCACTCATGGTTTGTGGAAAAAAATAAAACAATGCAACCCGTTTCAAACCTCTGATGCTAAATCTTCCGCGGGATCGACCGGCCGTCAAAGTTTTCGAGAGCATTTTTACCGGGCAATGATTAAGGAAGGGCCCAGTGGATCATCCAGCCACAGCACCGAACTGCAGCAATTGCTAAAGCGATTAAAGACTGAAAGCATTGATGCGTTGTTGCCGGCAGATTTCGAGGTGGCTGCCACCTGCCTGGAGGCACTGTTATTTTCGGGATTATCAATATCCGCACCTGCGATCAAAAAGGCGTCAAAGCCATTGGCCATCGCCTCGTTTGGTGAGTTGTCCATCGCAGAGCAGGCGGCGGTGTTGAGGGCCGCATGTCTGCTGTGCGAAACCGACGGTGATGATCATGCGCTACCTCCCGAAATGCATTTGATTGCAGATCCGGACGCACTCGATGCTCCCGCCGGGTATCCCTGGCCAGAATGGTTGATCCGCACCATTGCAGCTCGACAGGAAATATTACTGGCCGCGCAAAGCCGTGACGGGAGTTGGGATCACTGTCCGTTGGTAACCGCTCGAGTCCTCGAAGCATTGTCATACTCTGGACTGGATTTGGGGCACCAGTCAGTCGCCCACGCGATTCGTTTTCTTCGCCGCAGACAAATGACCGATGGATCCTGGATTTCAAACAGCGTTGCTCAGCAGGTAGCTGTCACAGCACATGTGCTTGCAGCCGTCCGAAGTATGGGAATCTATCCACAGGATCCTTTGATTGTGCAAGGGGTGAGCTGGCTGCTTGCGAATCAGTATCCAGGTGGCGCTTGGGCTGTTCATTCATGCGAGGCTCAAAGTGACGTTGCGCCTTATTCACTTTACGACACGGCGCTATCTTTGACTTGTTTAATCGATTGTGGGTTTCGAGATCACCCGTCAGTTTCGGAGGGTATCAACTTTTTGATGGAGGCTGGCGTATCGATTGCCGATGATGAGGTTCCGGCATCGATCTCCGTTCCGCTGACGCACCGTTGTGCGGTACTGCGAGCCCTATGCCGCTGGGTTTCAGTCGATGATAATGGAACCAGGTGCGGTCAAGTTGCGGCCCGTGGAGCGAATTTGCTTTCGGTGGTTGATTGAGATCTACTTTGGCCGCTTTCGACGCACCTGCTCTTGCACGTTAATCGCATGGTGGGTTTCCGCGTACCGGAAGTAGGTTTTGACGCGTCAACTAAGGTCCGGATCATGGTTTGGAAACAGTGGATTCAGCACGTTTTGCTACAGCAAGCGAAATCGCAATTTTCCTCGCGTGCAAAGGATGCTGCGACGGTTTCTTCTCAATCGACAGAGCAACGCAATGCAGTCGATGTGGCAATCGTGCTCGACGAGAAAGCCCAAACCGGCTCCATGTTAGACTGCTTGACCGACGTTGTGCGTATCCACACTCAGGAATTTCGGCTGTTTCGGGGTAACCTTGAGGGTCGTAGAGTATTAATCGCTCAAGTGGCAGGTGATGCGATAGCTGCAAAGAGGGCAACAGAGGCTTTGGTTCAGGCACACACGCCAAATTGGGTTATCGCTGCAGGATTTTCTGTCGCGCTTCGGGCCGTACTGCAACAGGACGCGTTGCTTGTGGCCTCGCAAGTGATCGATGACAACGGACAGCGAATAAAGATCGACGTGCGATCGGCTACATCGCAACCTGACGCCTTCACAGTCGGGACCGTGCATACATGCCGTCAGATTCCGGAAGATAAAGATTCGCGAATAGCACTGGCAGACAGATACCAAGCGGATGTTGCAGACACGACTTCGATGGGTATTGCTACGACGTGTGCGGTGTCGGGTATACCGTGCCTGGTAATCCGTGTCGTTCGTCAGCGATTGGACGATCAGACCCCCATTGAGATTCGGCAATCGGGTGAGCAGCCCTCTGTATCTGGAAGACTGGGGGCATTGATCGGCGGAACGCTACGTCGTCCGGGAACCGCGCGCGACTGGTATCGCGAGCAACAGGCGTCACTCTGTGCCGCCGATACCCTTGCCAGTTTTCTCCGAGGGGTGATCTGCCGCTGGTTATCCGTCAAACGGCCCGAGCATCCCACATGATAAAGTCACGCGAGGTTGCCGTGTCAGTGGCGAAGCGATGGTACGTCGATTCGGATTGGATTATGATAACGGAGGCGACTGGTTGCCGATATCGCTGCCTGGAACCGTTGCGAAAGTGTTTAAGAAGGTAGACATGAAAATTATCCTGGCTGCACCCCGAGGTTTCTGTGCGGGTGTGGAGATGGCAATCGAGAGTCTGCGGATGGCAATTGATGCCTTTCCGCCACCGATCTATGTTTATCACGAGATTGTGCACAATAAATTCGTCGTCGAACACTTTGAATCGGAGGGCGTTATTTTTCTTGAAGACCTTTCCACCATTCCCCGAGGTGCGACCCTGCTCTTTTCGGCCCACGGTGTATCCCCAGAAATACGGCAACAGGCCAAAGCGAGAGATTTACGTGCGATCGATGCGACCTGTCCGCTGGTGACTAAGGTGCACCTGGAGGCAATTCGCTACGCCAAACAGGGGCGCACGATTGTCCTTATAGGTCATGATGGACACGATGAAGTGATTGGCACGATGGGTGAAGCTCCTGAGGCAATTCTTCTGGTGGAGACACCGGAAGATGTCGACCGATTACAGGTAGCGGAGCCGGGGAATTTGGCTTATCTGACGCAGACAACGCTTTCGGTTGATGATGCGAATCGAGTTATCTCGAGGCTTCGGGATCGGTTTCCCGAGATTCAGGGTCCCCCGAAAGATGACATTTGTTACGCGACGCAAAATCGTCAAGAGGCCGTGCGTATTCTTGCCGATGAGGCCGATTTTGTGCTGGTGATTGGCAGCCAGAATAGTTCCAATAGTCAGCGACTGACTGACATCGGGCGGGAATGCCAAACGCCTTCCAAGCTGATAGACGGGGTCGGCGATATCCAGGACAGTTGGTTTGAAGATGTGAAGACGGTGTTGATTACCGCCGGTGCGAGTGCACCTGAATCACTCGTGCAAGACGTCTGCCGCTATCTAGAAAAAACATTCGGAGCGGTGATCGATGAGCGGAGTATTCGCACCGAGGAGGTGACTTTTCCGCTGCCCCGCGAACTACGGGGGACTGGAGCAAAACTGTAATCGATGGCAATTATTTAAGTGTTCGCAGATAAGCGATCAGATCGCTAAGCTCGCTGCGTGTGATCGTTTTTTCCAGCCCCTTTGGCATCACGGATGTCGGCAGCGCGATCATCTCCTCGATATCTTCTCGGGCAATTTTTTCTTCAGGCTTATCTGCCATCCGCAGATGGATGGCGTCGGATGTTTCCTTGTGGATCACTCCATCAAATACTCTCCCTGATCCGGTTATAATCGAGAAGGTTGTATACCCGTTGGCAATGGTGGAACTGGGGTAAACGATCGATTCGGCCAGGTCGCGATCGGTGCGAATGCGACCGATCAAAGTAAGTTCAGGTCCGACTTCACCGCCTTTTCCGTGAGCACGATGACACGTGTGACATGCCGCTTTGTTTCCGAAGAAGACCGCCTTGCCCCGCTGGGGATCACCGTTGCCGATATGAGGCATCAATTCAGCCAGATGCTTTGCCTGATTTTCATTACTGACACGCAATTTTTCAACAAGAGGCTTCCCCTTGTCAATCACATGTTGCGGAAAACGGGCGATTAATTTTTCAATCCGTTCCGGTTGAAGGCTGCTTAGCGCTGTCGATTGGCTCATCCCATCAAGCATGCGGTGCGCGATTTCTGGATTGCGTCCCTCGGCATCCGCCGGTGCCACGATCGTAAGTCCGTTCAAGATCCCAAAATTTCCTTCCTTGTCATTACGAAAACTTTTCCAAGATATATCGACGGTCCCATCATCATGGGGCTTAACTCGCTCGAATTTGGCGTGAGTAATGCCCTCTTCATAGTGTTTATTCTCAGGTTGCAGCCCACGAATTTCACGCGTTTCCGAGCCGTTACCACTGGTCAGCGTGACTTCAGCGCCTCGCGCGTTTGGCTTTGGATATGCTGATCCGTAGTAAAAAATGTCGTATTTTAGTTCCGGTTTAAAGCCGCTGATCGTGAAATGGTTTTCAAAAGACTGATGTGCACCGCCCCCTCCTTCGATTCCGTTGTAGACGAAATCTCCAATCAAACGATCGAATCGGTTGATGTTGTAGGGCCGTAAATCGGCTCCGTCGATCGGGCTAAGCGAGAGTCCGCTATACGCACCATCGCTGGCACGCAGGTAAAGAAAACCTTTGCCATTCATTGGATCCCAACTATTCCAGACTGCAAGATGCTCTTGCGGTTCATCCTGGTAAGCAGCCACGCCACGGTGTAGTTTGGCCTTTGCCGGTTGCACGTCGACGTTCACCACCACCGGAGCTGAATCGCGTTCGAACCTCTCCAGAAGCACAGGCAATTCAAGCGGCCCCACGGTTCCCATGAGATCAGCTACTCGCAACGTCTGTTCGCGCGTCAACCCGGCAGTGGCCAGCGCGGTCGCAGCACGTATCCGATCGAGGGGAATCACCTCCTCGTCAAACTGGTCGACCAGAAGTTCAAAGTCGGCATCACTCAGTCCACCTCCATGTCGGGCAATGATGGCCAATGCCGATACACGGAGAGGATCCTCGAATTGGTCTGACTCACAGATCGATCTTAGAGCGTCGTCCAGTTTATCAGTATCCTTCATCGCGACGGAGTTGACTATGCGTTGCAATACCTCGGCATCTTTGGTCGCTGTGAGTTGCCGCATTCCTTCAAGGAAAGTGTCTGGCATAGCCTCCAAATTACTTTCGGCAACAGCATCCAGTATCAGCATTTTCGTTTCGCTTGCCGTTGTCTCCGCCTCTAGGGCAGCTGCCATTAGAGGCTGAATATCCGAGTCGTCAGCGAAGGTCGTGAGCACCGCTTTGGCTAACGCACGATTTTCTTGATCTAGATTCGGATCAGCGAGCCAATCTGCAACGACCTCGGCAATTTTCTCAGCCCACTCTTTGTGTTGAGTAATCACCTCGATTGCGGTTGTCCGGAGTACCGGATCGGTGGTGTCGAGCAGCACAATGACATCTTGGTGATCCAGAGGACTGTCGGGCATTTGATTCAACGCAAGCAAGGCGGCCTTTTGAACGCGCGGGTTTACGCTCGCCAAACCTTTCATTGTCGCGTCCGGATTCCTCAACTGGATGAGCGCGTAGGTCTGCGCGTGGAGTAGATAGTCGTCGTTATCCTCTCTTGCGATTCCCTTGAGCAAAGCGGCGACGATCGATGAAGTGGACCCTTTAGCCTTGTGCTTCATTTTCCCTAAAGCCGTTGCCGTCGCGCGTCGCACGGGGGGTGTGTCGCTTTGTAGTATCTGACATAGCTTCAAGATTGCCGGCCCATCGGCCAGGATGCCGAGGCTGCGGACGGCTGCTTGTCGAACGGTGGCATCCGGATCGCTCAAGGCGGTACGGAGCGTGTCCCTCGCGGCATCGTTACCGATGCGGGAAAGGGCCCACACGGCATTTCTCCGTTGTTGGATTGTTGTCGCAGAATTCTTCTCGCGGGATTCAACCACTTCAGTCAAGGCACCGACCGACTCATCGGAGCGACGGGCTAGCGTGTCGATCGCCCGATCACGGACCGCCGGGCGTGGATCATCAAGCCACGTCACCATTTCCTGGCTTGGTGCCTGCTTCCAGTCTAGTTTATTGCCACGAGGATCATCTATTTTCTTCATTCCCTTTTGTCGCAATCGGTAGATTGCTCCATAAATATTAGGTTTGGCAATTTTCGAAGTCGGACATCCGTAATAGAGCCAGCCCCCGGTATCAATCATTAAGAGACTGCCGTCTGCATCCTCAAAAATGTCGGTCGGGTGAAAATCCATTTCACTGCTCGTGATCCAAGGCTCGTCACGAGTTGGCAGAAATGAAGCACCGTTGCGTTCCAGTTCAACACGCATGACTTGATGCGTGTTGAATTGACAGGCAAAAATATTATTTTTGTACTCGTCGGAGAGTCCAGCCCCGCGATAACGCATCAACCCGGCAGGTGCAACCTGTCCCCAGCGGCAGACCGCCGGCAGCGGATGTCCTGTCTTCGGCAACAGGGGCTTTCCCCAAACCTGTTTGGATAGGCATCCGTCAACCCAATGCATCAACGCATCATGCCGCCCGCCCTCGTTGTCAAAAATAGCAACGGTGGTGAAAAGTTCACCTGCTGGGCTGAATATCACCTCTACGGGATTTATCGTTCCCTGGCCGAAAATTTGAAGATCGGTTCCATCTGCCTTGCAGGAAAAAACACCAGCCGCCGAGCTGGCCCCGAGTTTTTGACCCCCGGCGTCCTCCAGGTCGTAACCGAAAGCACCGCCAGTGAAATAAATTCTTCCACAAGGACCTAGATACGGTCCCGTGAGATTTGGATTGCCGTTGAAGTCGAATTTACCGACCAACTTTTCCCGTTTGTCGGCGACGCCGTCATCGTCCGTATCTTCCAATCGCCAGAGATAGGGTGCTGAAATCACATACAGAGCACCATCATGCCACAAGGCCCCCTCTGGCATTATCATATTGTCAGCAAAGATCGTGCTTTTATCGAACTTTCCATCGCCATCTGTATCTTCCAACATGCGAATGAATCGATTTCGAGCCTCGAGTAATTCTTCTTTCCGTAGATTGACCCCATCGGTTTCGGCAACAAATAGGCGTCCGCGATCGTCAAACGCTGCCAACATCGGATGC
This sequence comes from Planctomycetaceae bacterium UBA7805, assembly GCA_002480485.1. Taxonomy (GTDB): domain Bacteria; phylum Planctomycetota; class Planctomycetia; order Pirellulales; family UBA7805; genus UBA7805. Next base: position 28,645 of record DLCF01000027.1, on the reverse strand, counting down.
TTGACGAGCGGGGGACCAGCCACCAATTCGATCTCATAATCGTCCGGAATCTGCATCTCCGGTGGGGTGAATTCAGTGTCTTGTTTGTTGCTTAGAGCGATTGCTGGATTCCAAACGACGAGCATCATCAGAAGAAAAATGATTGATCGGTGACGCAGTGGAAACAAGACCAGACGAGCGTATTGATAGTCAAAGAGCATAGATCAATTCTCCAAGAGCGAAACGTTCAGAGTATCGCGCTTTGCGAGCTGTTGGCTTGGTGGGAAGAGGATTATGTGGCGCAGCGTAAACAGTCGCACAATGGTCCAGATCTCCATTACATATTGTAACCGGCCGCCCCTTTTTTTTCATGCGGGGAGAGGCGGCGAATTCTGCTACCGTCGTCTCGGTATTTCCTCGATTCGCATGTTGCGAAAACGCAGGTTCGTCGTCGGATCGTGGCCTTGGAGGATAATTGTGCCGGGCGTCAGTCGAAGACCACGGCGGGGATTTGGATCCAGCTCTCGACGGTCGGTCCAGTCCGTGACTTGTATACCATTAACCCACACGGCTATGTGTGGGCCCTCGCAGAAAATTGTTTTGGTAAACCAATTCCGATCATCGGCCGGTACACGTCGAGCTTCCTGGCGACGGAAGATCCCACCGGTCCCGAAGTTGCTGGGCTGACTGCGATCGCCATTTTTGAAGCCATTGTGTATCTGACTTTCGTACCCGTTAGAAAAATCACCAGGGATGCTTCGAAAAAAAATTCCCGAGTTCAAGGCATCTCCGTCAACATAGATGTCTGTTTGCATCACGAAGTCGCCATATGTGCTGTTTGTTTCCAACTGGCCCGGGCCGGAGAGAACCTGAAGTTCTCCTGAATCCGTTACCAAAAATTGACTTTCTTTTGCGGATAAAACATTCCAGCCAGAGAGATTTTTACCGTTGAACAGCGACTTAAGTCCTAAGGGTTTCAATTTGATGTTACGGAATGCGATCGGACCTTCATTGTGCTGTAGCCCAATAAACCCGCGACCGAGCGGATTCGTTGCTTTCCATTCGAGTACCGTTCGTCCATCAAGATGAATTGTAAAATTGCCTCCTCGAGCAATCACATGATAGGTATGCCAGTGATTGTCAGCGCACGAAAAATTTCCCGTCTGTCTGCCGACCAGACTTCCGGTGGGAAATGGGCTTTTGTCTGGCCCGGCAATATTAAGCTCATAGCAACCACGCGTCGGGTCGGCAGGTCGGGGGCTCGTTCGCAGAAAAATACCGCTGTTGGTTTGTGGATCTGCTTTAAAGTCGCACATTAGTTCGAAATCCGCAAATTGCGTAGTCGTGTGCAGTAATCCCACTTCCCCATCGACAGCACGAATTGCTCCGTTGCTCACTTGCCAATCGGTTTGACTGGCGGACTTCCAGCCGAAAAGGGTTTCCCCGTCGAAAAGCAGTAACCAGCCTGCGGCAACTTCATCCGGCGAGAGCCGATTCGAAACCCCGTTGAGGGATTTATTGATCTCGCCACCTATTGAATTTGCGTCGCTGATTGATAGAGAGGCATAACATGCCAACAAAAGGAAAAATCTTTCGAGCATCATGTGCGATCCAAAATAAGTTCACTTGTAAGGACAACGTATCTCAAGGTAAACCGATCCTCGTTGTGGTGAAGGATCGCCCGGGGGAAAAAGCATCTCTAGCTTGTTTTTATTCGATAGCAACGCGGTTATCTCAAAGCAGGCCTGTCGGTGTACGTTACCTAATACAGCGCCGTTACAGCTCAGTCGAGCAGGATATTTTTGCGATTGGATCACAATCCACAAGGTATCGTCCGCTGTGATTCCCGTCGGTGCGTTGAAGGTGCGTCGATGGATGCAGCCCTCTGGGCTTTCACGCTCTTCCCAGGGGTCCATCAAGCGAATGGTGTGGATTGCTTCCATAGCGCCTCTCCGGACGATTGTTACACTGAAAAGAAAACTCGCAGCCCCATGTAAAGAAAAAAGCAGGTAATCATCAGTAGGCCACCGAAACGTCCGATACGTTCCCAGCGTGCGGCAGCTCCGAAAAATCCCACTGATGCCGCGAGGACTGCCGTGTAATCCCATACTGTCCAATCGTCTGCTTCCAAATTTACGAGCACCATTTCATCAGGGGCTCCGGTCCAGGCCGCGAGCAGCGTACCGGAAAGCACAACGAGGATATTTGCGATGTTGCTACCCAACAAATTACCCACAGCAATCTCGTCCTCGCCTCTTCTGGCTGCCACGATGCTGGCTACCGCATCGGGGATGGAGGTTCCGGCGGCGACCAGGGTCAAACCGACCAGCGAGGCTTCGATGCTTAGCTTTTTAGCGATGTCGATCGCTCCGGTAAGCACCAAATGCCCGCCACCGTAGAGCAACGTGGCACCGAGGAGAAAAAGCAGGCTACTGAGAGCCGGATGTAGGTGGTCCGCGTCGCTCTCGACCGGGACGTGCTCCTGAAACCGTCGCCGAATCGTCCAGATATAGCCCAAGACACCAACGAATAGGGGGGCTACCGCCACAATCGGCATGTCACCGTGCCAAAGCAAAATGACAAATGGAATGGTCGCTGAGAGAACCAGTGCCCACAGGTCAAGATAAAAGGTCCGCCAAGGGATGATCAACCCGCCTAGGATTCCACAGAGCCCGAAGCCGATTAGTAGATTTGTAAGATTACTGCCCGAGACGTTGGCCAACGCGAAGCTGGTTTCGCCGTCATAGGCGGCGATCAGATTAACGATTAGTTCTGGGGCACTTGTGCCGAAGGCCACCAGCAGTAATCCGACAATGGCCTTCGGGATCCCAAGCGCGGTCGCCAATTCTGAAGCCCCACGCACGAGCCAAGTAGCTCCCGCATACAAGAGAATACACCCGCCGACCAAAATTAAAATGAGCATAAGCATTGGCGACGATCACTTTTTTGCGGATGGTTTCCAGCTTTCGTCGCGACCGAAAAACATCACATGCTGCCAGGGGAGGGCATCGAATTGTCCCACTAGTTTGAAGCCGTTTGGAATGAGCTCTTTGAGGATTTGCTGCTTGCTCATTTTGTGAAGCGGTTTGATCGGCACGAGCGGATCTTCCGCACGAAATTCAACTAGCGCCAAACGACCGCTTTTCGAGAGTGATCTGCGAATTGCTCGCAACATTTTTTCGGGATGCGAAAATTCGTGATAGGCATCGACGCAAAACACGAGATCAACCTTGCCACGTGGAAGCTTGGGATCGCTGAGCGTGCCCAATACTAACTCAATATTTTTAACTCCCGAGATGCGCGCCCGTTCCCGGAGCATCCGTAGCATTTCTGGCTGTATGTCTACCCCGATCACTTTCCCTTTTGGCACCTGTTTTGCTATTTCAAGTGCGTAGAACCCGTTGCCACAGCCCAAGTCACAGACGACGTCATCGGGCTTTAGTTTTAATGCCCTGAGCAATGTGCTGCATTCCTCTTCACGCTCGCGCGACTCACGGACCAACCATGGTGCCCCCGTGTAGTGCATCGTGACGGCGATTTCACGACCCATATAATGGGTTCGACCTGCGGTCGCTTGTGGGTTGGCCGGATATGCTCCAGAACAGATGAGATAATAGATTGCCAGCATTGTCGCTGGCCAGAATACTCGATGTCGCATCGAAAAGTCTCCGTCCACAATGAGGTGGTGCTTCTGGACCTGAACATGTCTATGTTATTCTAATGGCCCTACAGTTTGACTGGGAGGACGGGTCTGACCCGGATTCCTACCCGAGAGGCAGCGGAGATTATTTTGCGACTCTGGACTCATCTTCTGCGATCCCTTCGCTTGCGTTGTCCGCAATGTGGCAAGGGACGGATCTATTACGCTTTCTCCAAAATGTTTCATCATTGCGTTTTTTGTGGTTTGGTCTACGAACGTGAATCAGGTTATTTTCTAGGATCGATCTATTTTAATTACGGGCTAACAGCCCTGGTGGTGACAGGCGGCTATCCGCTGTTGGTCTTCGGGTTAAAACTACCCGCCAACATTGTTCTCTGGGGTACCATGGCGTTCTGTGTTTTGTTCCCGCTATGGTTTTTTCGTTACGCCCGAAGTATGTGGATTGCTTTTGACCAACTTATTGATCCGGGAGTTAGTAGGCCGCGAATCCAGATTGAAAAGTCGGATGAAGAGTAGCCGGGAAATATTGCCCGTCAGAAAAAAGCCCGGAGACCGATGCACAACGAACGATGGTAGCTTGATTTGCGAGAGTTCAAGTTACCTTCTTTTATGCAAGAGTGTGGGACACATAGACAACTTAATGTTGCGGGTAAGACGTTGTCGATGCGCTCTTCTTCAACCTCCCCCTTGCGAGTACAAACGGTCTCCGGGTCAGTTGAACCATTGTCTCAATCAGGCAGCAATCGATTCAGCTTCCGGACGACTGAACGATACGATAACCAATTTGTGCTGATCCGCATACGCGATTAATTCATCTTCCCCGACAACAATTGTTTTTTTTGCTTCGATTGCCAAAACTCTTCCGCCCGCTTCATGCAGCGAGCGAACCGTGCCAAGGCCAATGGTTGGCACGTCGAAACGCATATCCTGATTGGGTTTGGCAACTTTCACGACTGTGAACTCACCGCTAGGGCAAAGTGATCCAGCGCGGCGGATGCATTGATCCGTCCCCTCGATTGCCTCAACTGCTAGCACTGCTTGCCCTTTCACAGCGACCGATTGCCCGACATCAAGGCGGCCCATTTCTTTGGCAAGATCCCAGCCGAAGGCAATATCGTTTTCCTGGGCGAGAGTAAGACCCCGCTTCGTTAATTGCCCGCACTGCACGAGAAGCTCCGGTGCGTAGTCGGTGGCCGGCACGAAATGGATGTCTCTTCGGGCAAAGGCATCGACTAGCGCCAGCAGCAATGTGTCATCCTTGCAGTCTTTGTGATCGCTCGACCACTGGGGTTGGGCGAAGTAAGGGAAAAAGTGCCGGATAGCGGTCCAGTCCGGTAGATGGCGAAACCATACCCAGGGACGATAAAGTAACGTCTTGTGAAATTTGCCCGCCATCGTAGCGTTCTGTACTGCATGCTTTTTAAAATAGCGCAGCGCAAATCCCAGTCGTCCAATGCCTACACTCTCATACGCCGAACAAAGTGGCTCTAATGCAGGGCGATTCGCGTGGCCCTCGACGCCTAGGCAGTAGATCGTGTGCCCTGATTTTCGCAGCGCACGAGCCACTTCAATCGGATAATCTCCCCAGGCGGCCAGCAAACCAATTCGTTTGTTTTTGCCATGTTGCGTGGCATTGTTCATCTTGAAGCTTTGGCTCGGTTGATCATTCGATTGATGATTGATGATGATATAGATGAATTTTGGAAACCTGCAATGAGGTGCGGAGGAAACCAATCACGCAGAAGACCCCGCGTTGCAAATGCAAATTACCGCTCATGCAGCGTGTGACGGATTTTTGTCTCCTGAGTTCGACGCTTTATTTTCCCTTTGTTCGACTAATCGCTGTAAACGCTTGAGTTGCTTTCGCATTTCGGGGAGACGTGCGAGTGCCGCCAGCTTAAAACTCTGTTCTCTCATTGGAGTCGCGGGGATACCAGCGTAACATTCGCCATCCGGTATATCGCCGATAACACCGGCCATCGCACCGAGCACGGCGCGGGATCCGATGTGTACATGATCTCGGACACCCACCTGACCGGCCATGACCACATAATCACCAGTGGTCGTGCTTCCAGCGATTCCAACTTGTGAACAGATGATATTGTGGCGACCGATTCTGCAATTGTGAGCAATCATCACTAGGTTATCAATCTTGGTCCCCTCACCGATTACAGTTGGCCCGTACGTTCCCCGATCGATCGTGGTAGATGCACCGATTTCCACATCATTTCCGATGGTCACGTAGCCGAGTTGGGCGGACAGATGATGCCTTCCACCCTCGGTGCTGTAACCGAACCCGTACGCACCGAGCACGGCTCCTGCATGGATAATCGATCGTGCTCCCACCACCGTGTTCTCGTAGAGTACGGCATTTGGAAACAGCGTCACATCCTCACCGACCTGGCAACCGGCCATCACTGTTACGCCGGCGTGGATCGTTGCCCGATCTCCAATCGTAACATCGTCGCCGATCGTGGCACCCAAATGAATATCCACGTCTTCCCCGACCCTTGCAGACGGACTGATGATGGCTGCGGGGCTGATGCCGATCCGTTTTGCATAACGCGGGGGTCGAAAATGTTCCACGATCTTGGCGAATGCCAACTGGACATCCTCCACGTGAATCAGCGTTGCGTTCGGTGGGTGGCAGTCGATCGGCACCACAAAGGCGGTCGCTCTCGACTCCGTGAGTTGATTCTGTTTTTCAGTATTATCTAAAAAAGAGATTTCACCCTCTTGGGCATGCGCAAGGGTAGCAGCCTCTTCGATTTCGATGGTTCCATCACCCGAAATACGCCCATCTACAATTCGGGCAAGTTCTGCCAAAGGCGTTCCCATGGCTTTCGATTCCTTTCCGCCGGAAAGTCCCAATGATTCAGGTCGCACTCTACTCTGTCTCGCCGATTGGGGGCAAGAGCGACGCTCGCCACGGGAATTCTGATCTTTTGCGCGCAATGCTAGCAAATCAGAGGTTCCGCAGACTGCTCAGAGCATGAATCGATTCACATCGAGACCGATCACAAAAAGCATCAGTGCGAGTATGAGCAGGAGCCCGGCCCAGGTGAGGGGAATCACAATTTTTTCGCTCACAGGGCGACGGAAGATGCCCTCCAGAAAAAGGAAGACCATATGTCCACCATCGAGTACCGGAATCGGTAGAAAATTGATAACGGCAAGATTCGCGCTGAGCATCGTCAGGAATAGTAGCAGGCTGGCAGCGCCCTGCTTGGCTGACATGCCCGCTACCGCGGCAATCGTGCCTGGTCCGCCAAGCAGTTGTGGCGAGACCTGCCCCGATACCAACTTGTGCAGAAAACGGTACACCATCAGCATCGAATATTTTGTTTCACGCCATCCCAACGCCATCGCTTCGGTCAAATTACCTGCCCGCATCGTGTCAGTTTCCTGCACAAAGACAAAGCCACGACCCGGAATAGCCGTCTCAGAGAGGGTAGCCGGTGGAACTGTGAGTTTCACTTGTTGGCCCTCGCGGAGGACGGTGACTTCCAACGCAGTGTCATCCTGGATGCTTTGTGCAACCGACCGCAGCCAAAGTACCCAACTGACACCATCGGGCTCACCAATGTTCTGGGTTACCATCCGTCCTTTCGGAAAAAGAAGTCGATCTTTGGCCGCCTGCTCTTCGTTTGCCGGGTCAAGATCCACGGCAACAATTTGATCCCCCGGCATAATTCCTGCTCTGGCTGCCGGACTATCCGGCGTTACTCCTGCAACTGTATTGAGCGTTTCGTAAGCAATGCCCAACGAGGGAAGTTCCATCGTTTTGAGCACATCGCTTTTCCAGGGAACCGGTCGGCGTGGGACAATAAATTTTTCTTGGGTATCGCCACGGCGCACCTCAAGTTCAATATTAAGTTGGTCATCAGCCGAAATCCGTTGGGGTAAACTGAGCGGGTCGCCCGGTGTCTCGCCGTCGATCGCCTCAATCAGGTCACCTTGCTGAAGACCGGCATCTGCTGCCGGTGAACCGGGACGGACCGCGACGATGGGTCCCAATTCCATTTCAAGGCCGTATCTACGAAGAAACCGCGGTGCCACCTTTACTTCGACAGGCGACTCATCTTCAAAGCGGGCGAGGGTTATGGTGACCGGCTCGGTATTGTGCTTAGCAAGCGCAGCCCGATATTCAACATAATTGGAAACACCTTCTCCATTTACTTCGATTATCGTATCTCCAGGCTGCAAATTTTCGGCAACCGCGTCGGCGGGGCTACCTGGCACGGCGACCGCTGCCTCAGCCAATTGCAAGGTACTGGCGGGCGAAACGCCAATTATTCGCAAAAGTTGGCCGTCACTTTGTCGCGGTAGCAGCGAGAACTGAAATGTTTCCACTCCACCTTCCGAGTTGTTCCGATCGACTGTGACGGGAATGCCATTTTCCAGATCCCCGAGGATTACCTCCTGGCGAAGATCTTTAAACCTTGGTTTTTTTAGGCCATTGATTTCAACAATTTGGTCACCCGGTTGGATCCCCGCTTGGTAGGCTGCCTCCCCCGGCATAACCGACGCAACGTCACAGCGGATGTAGGGCACGCCAAAGCCAGGGGAAAAAGCAATGGTTGCAAAGATCCAGGCGAAGATCAGGTTCATGATTACACCGGCCGAAATGATTGCCATCCGCTCAGGTACAGTTTGCGACACATAACTTCGAGGGTCCGTGAGGTAGTTCTCTCTTTCGGAATCGGTAGCCTCTGACCCGTCTTCTGGAGATGCTTGACGTGCGTCGCGGATTTTCTCTGCTTCACGCGACGGGTTATCATCCTGACCGAGCATTTTCACGTAGCCACCGAGTGGAATGATGCCGATACCGTATTCGGTTTCCCCCCACTGCTTTTTCCAAAGCGCGCTCGGTAAACGGAAACTGAATTTGCCAAGACCAATTTTTAGTGGAGGATCGAACCCGATGTAAAATTTTTCGCATTTCACACCACACATTTTTGCAACCGCGAAGTGACCCAGTTCATGAACAAAGATCACGAATCCGAGGCCGGCTAGGGCCATTGCGATATAAGGCCAGTTTTCGATGCTGTACCAGGCTGCGAAAATCAAGTGCATATCCAACGGGAAACCTCCTCACGTGCCCAGCGGTCGAGTGCCAGTAGTCGGTCAAGACTGGGCGTTGGTTCAAAATGGTGTTGATCAATAATGGAACGGCAGGCAGGAACAATATCGGTAAATTTAATCTGTTGCTCAAGAAACCCCGCGACCGCCGCTTCGTTCGCCGCGTTGAGCACGACGCCACTAGTTCCACCAGTGGTTGCCGCCTCTATGCCTAGTAGTACTGCAGGAAAAAGTTCAGTATCCAATGGTTCGAATTCGAGTCTGAGTGCCTCATTGAATGAGAGTTTTTTACCACATCGGGGTGTCCGTCGCGGCCAACCCAATGCATACTGAATAGGCAATTTCATATCGGGCGGGCCCATCTGGGCAATGATCGATCCGTCGATAAACTCGACCAGCGAATGCACAATCGATTGTGGGTGGACGACCACCTCAATCTGCCGGGGCTCCAAATCAAATAACCACCGCGCTTCAACGATCTCCAGAGCCTTGTTCATCATTGTCGCCGAGTCAATCGTAATTTTCGGACCCATATCCCAGGTCGGATGTGCGAGGGCGTCATCAACCGTCACGGTATGGAGATTTTCTGGGGATTGACCTCGAAATGGACCACCGCTGGCAGTCAGGATAATCCGCTCTACTTCCGATGAGTGGCCCGCCTGCAGTGCCTGAAACACAGCGCTATGCTCGCTGTCTATGGGCAATATTATTGCTCCGGTATTTCGGGCCAGCTCTGTGACTAACGGACCAGCCATCACCAGCGTTTCTTTGTTTGCCAGGGCAATTGTTTTCCCTGCCTCGATTGCCGCCCACGTGCTACGGAGTCCTGCCGCTCCCACGATAGCGGCCACGATTATATCGATCTCCGAGCGGCGCACGACGCGTTCCGCCTCTTCCTGCCCGACCAGTAACTCACAGCCGTTAGGTAACCGTTGCCAATCCTGTTTTTCCGCCTCTACCGGTGACGTGGCGATTACGCACTCCGGCTCGAATGCAATTGCTTGCTCAATCAATCGCTCGAGTCGCGTGTGCGCTGAAAGTGCGGCTGCACGTAGCGTGCCCTGCGAATTTGCAATCACCTGCAGAGTGTTCTCACCTATACTCCCCGTGGATCCCAGGACAGCGACATGTTTCGGTTTGCTAGCCATGGGAGCTTTGCGGCAGCGGGCATGGTGCTACGTACGAAGCGACCGGGCCCCATGCTGCATCTCAAAATTGGGTCCGGAACGTTGACATCAGGCCGAGGGTGAAGCCGGGCGAGAGCACAGACGCTGTCAGCGACGACGATGTTGGATCAGCTAAACCATACTCTGCTGCATTAGGGGACACATTTTAGACGGGCCGTTGGTGCCCAGCAAGTGCGAACTTTCCACTAAAGCTCTTAGAAAATGCCCCCAAATATGGGCGGTGGGTGTATAATTGTGAGATGCTAAGCGGGGCTCGATTTGCCCCAAAACGACAGGGGAGCTGTCGCTGGCAGCTGATTCATGCACGCGGTTTTGCGTGGATTTTTAAATTCGCCAAGTTGTTTTTGAGAGGACCAACACCTGATGGAAAATCCTTCCCGCGAACCCCAGCAGTCGGGAGAGAAAAAGCCACAGGCAGGAGGGAGTCAGGTCCTGCTCTACATGCTGCTGATTGCCACCGCAGCTGGTTTCTTTGCCCTCTTTTTCAACTGGCAAAATGCGGTTGTGTTTGACTACCAAGAGTTTGAAGATTTGGTAAAGCAACAAGCGTCGGGTGAAGAACCGCAGGGCTTTGTTGAGATCAATCGTGGTACCGAAAAAAATCCGGATCTCTGGCGGTATCGAGATCTGCGAAATATCAAGGTTGGCGACCGGGAAATTACAGGCGTGGTGACTCAGGAAGAGGCGTCCCCAAAGAACAAAGATCGGTCTGCCGGAAGAAGCCCCTCAGGGAAAGTACGTTTCAGGGTCAACAAGTCTACGGAAATTGATGTCGCAATTCGCGAGCTCTTTGGTCAATACGGTATCAAGTACGAATGGTTGCGGCCAAGTTTTTTTCAAACCTATGGCCCGATGTTAATGATCACAGCCATTTTTATTTTTGTGCTTATCTTTATTTCACGACGGATGAGTGGGGCTGGTTCTCCAATGGCATTCGGACGAAGCCGCGGCAAATTGTACGCGCAAGAGGGCCTGGGCGTAACTTTCAATGATGTCGCAGGCATTGATGAAGCGGTCGAAGAACTAAAGGAGGTGGTCGATTTTCTTAGCAGCCCAGAAAAGTATCAGCGACTGGGTGGCAGGATTCCGAAAGGTGTGCTGCTTGTCGGACCACCGGGCACTGGCAAAACTTTGTTAGCAAAGGGGGTTGCGGGAGAGGCCCGTGTCCCTTTTTTCAGCCTCTCCGGCAGCGATTTTGTGGAAATGTTTGTGGGTGTCGGTGCGGCTAGAGTCCGCGATATGTTTCAGCAGGCGCAAAGTAAGTCTCCCTGCATCATTTTCATTGATGAACTTGATGCACTTGGTAAAACCCGCGGTTCCAGTGTGGTGGGCGGACATGATGAGCGGGAGCAAACCCTCAATGCGCTGTTGGTAGAGATGGATGGATTCGATTCAAACAGTGGCGTGATAGTGTTGGCAGCCACCAATCGTCCTGAAACATTGGACCCGGCGTTGCTTCGGCCGGGTCGTTTCGACAGGCACGTTTTGGTTGATCGCCCAGATGTTCGGGGTCGCGAGGCAATTTTGAAAGTGCACGTGAAAAATGTAAAGTTGGCCGATGGGGTCGATCTGGCAAAAGTTGCGGCCATTACCTCTGGATTTTGTGGCGCAGATCTTGCGAACCTAGTGAACGAGGCAGCGCTGCTTGCTGCTCGATCCGATCTGTCCGCCGTGACGATGGAGCAGTTCAATGAAGGCGTAGAGAGGGTCACGGCAGGTTTGGAAAAGAGGCAACGGATCATTCACGAAGATGAGAAGCAGCGGATTGCTTATCACGAGTGTGGCCACGCGTTGGTCGCCGACAGTCTGCCGAATACCGATCCGGTTCACAAGATCTCAATAATTCCCCGCGGCCTTGCGGCACTCGGTTATACGATGCAGCGGCCTGAGGAGGATCGATATCTAGTGACCCGAAGTGAATTGGAGGCGAGGATTCAGGTGCTGCTTGCCGGAACCATGGCTGAGGAGTTGGTATTTGAGGACATTTCCTCCGGCGCCCAGAACGATCTGGAGAGGGCCACTGAGATCGCCCGGAGCATGGTCATGCAATTTGGAATGAGTCGATTGGGTCGTGTTAATTATAAAGAATCAGGCCAAAGCCCTTTTCTCGCGAACAGCGATGGAATTAGCACCGCGAGTCACAGCGGACAAACCGCCCACGAAATAGACCAAGAGGTCAAGCAGATCATTGAAGATGGGCTCTCCAAGGTTCGGCACATTTTGAGCACACGTCGAGAGACACTCGTCGCGCTGTCCAAAAGATTAATTGAATGTGAAGTGATGGACGCAGATGAACTGCGGGAGATTGTGGACCAGACTTCTGTTAGTCCGCAAATCGTTCCCGGAACCGAGAGTGATGATTTCAAAAAAACACCCCACAGCGAAGCGGTTGAAACGCCGACCGAATCCATCGCACAACCACCGCAGACTGATGACGGATCGACTCAAGCGGGTGGTTAAAATTGAGAGTCTTCCAACTTCCTGCCGTACCAAGGCAATGCGATGCGGTTATTGACTTACAATATTCACAAAGGGATCGGTGGGCGCGATCGGCTTTACAGACTCCCGCGAATTATTGAAGTCATCGAGAATGAAAACCCAGACCTGCTTTGCTTGCAGGAGGTTGATCGCGGGGTGCCACGCTCACGTCAGCACGACCAACCCAGCATGCTCGCGGAGCATCTTGCCGCGATCGGCTGCACCTTTCAATTGAATGTCCGCCTGAAAAAAGGTGGCTATGGCAATTTACTCCTTGCTCGCTGGCCTTTTTCCGAGCGGCATAGTATTTCGCTAGGGCTGCCGGGAAAAAAGGCTCGGGGAGCGCAACTCGGAATCGTGGAATCGCCTGAAGGGTTGTTTCGGTTTATCAACCTGCACTTGGGATTGAGTGAACAAGAGCGTCATCAGCAGATGGAGCATTTATTGAGCCATCATCTATTTCGTCGTAGCCAGGCGCTGCCCACGCTTATTGCAGGCGACACCAACGACTGGAGAAACACGTTGGCTGAAGGTGGCCTTGCCGCAAGAGGATTCAAGCATTGCACACACCCGATCTCGCGTTTTCGCACCTTTCCGGCCTATTTGCCCGTAGGTTCGCTTGATAAAGTCTACTGCTCTCCCGAGGTTCGAGTTGTCAATCTTCGTGTCGTGCGAACCAAGGTCTCAAAGATCGCATCAGATCATTTACCGCTGGTTGTCGACTTCCACTGTCGTTGAGCACACTGCCAGAAAATTTTTTCAAATATGGCACTGGTTTGATCAGGGCACGCCGTAGGTTTCCTGAAGCGCGTGCTCAATCGTTCCGGTAAGATCGAGGCGGCTGACCGGTTTGCGAAGTACCTCGAACGCCTGCGCTTTTCGTGCCTCGGCCTCTATTTGATCATCCATCTCGGCAGATAGCAAAATGCAGGGTAGAAGAGCCTTAAAACGTTTCAGATGTTGAAGTGTCTCAAGGCCGCTTTGTCGTGGCATATGCATGTCAAGAAGCACGAGGTGCACTCGCTCACGCTGTACAATTTCCATTGCCTCCAAGCCGTTGTCGGCCTCCCAGATTCGGTACCCGATCGGACGCAGCACCTCGAGCACGGTATCACGAAACTGAGGATCATTATCGGTGATCAGAATGGACGGGGATTCAGCAAGCATGATCAGAGCGTCTACAAAATGAAATGAACAGTGCTGTAAAATTTGAGGCGATCGACGCATTTCTTCAGGAGAGCAATTGGGATACCAAACACAGATGCTCCATTACGCGATTAGCGAAAAAGTGTTTAATGCGGTGAGGCACGTATAAAATACGTCATCCAGACAACAGAATTTGCCAGAGCTTTGCTGTGTTTTGTCGAGGATGACAGTCCCACATCGCCGATGCTGCCTAAATGGCAGGATCAGGATTCGGCCGGTTTCTTGACAAATTCATGCACGCTCCCGTCTTTTGCTTCGGTGATGGTTTCACTCCAGACAACGTTTCGATTCGCGTCAAGCAATTCCACGACCGCACCCTCAAGACGGTCTCCACAGCAATCAGACCGATTCCAGATTTTGATTTTGCCAACCATAGCTGATTTGCCTAAATCAACTTGCCACCAGGGATAATTTTCAACTTTGGTGTGGGTGACGCTGTTCTCGCCGAATGCCTGTTTTTCGTTGCCGTCGATAGCACGATCAGCCTCACCATCGTATTCTGCCGAAGATTGGGTCGCTTTACCTTCGGAGTGGAGTTTTTTTCCTGAATCTTTCTCGATAACTGCAACTTCAGCAAGGCTGAGAATTTTATCCGCGCCCACATGTCGCACCCGCAAAAACTGAGCTTCAGCTAAAGTCTCTTTGGGTGCATCACCTTCGTTCGCATCCCCGACCGGTTCAATCTTGACCGGTTGCAATTCCGCGCCCAAATTAACCACCAAACCGGGGATGGCTTGTTTCAATTGTTCTGCGCCCTCTTCAGTCGCCCCAGACTTCCAAAGATAAAGTTGCTTCAGATTCTTCAGGCTCGTTAACTTGGCCAAGCCCGCGTCTGTCACCTCAGTGCCATAAAGATTTAAGTATTCCAAATCGGTCAGACCGGCGAGGGCATCCAGTCCGGCATCGGTCACCGCCGTACGCTCAAGATGCAGTTTTCGGAGTTTGCTTAATCCCTTCAGATGCCTCAGCCCAGCATTAGTGATCTTGGTATCTTTTAAATTCAACCATATCACGTCCGAGATGTCAGCCACATTAGCAAGTTGCGCGTCGGTTAGCTCTTTACCCGATAAATGAAAGTCTATTTCTTTAGAGTTGTCATCTGATGCAACCGAGCGGACGGTTCCACCATGCTTTCTGATGTTTTCAATTGCAGTTTGTTCATTGCATAGAACTGTCTGAGGTAAAATGCTCCCAATCAAAGACAACGAAACAAAGGCCAAAAAAGCTTTGCGGATCATAATTCCCTTTCTCGTCTTTCTTCTGCAGACCGAAATATCGATGTTTTAAAAAAACAACCACTACCCCCGAATAACGGTTTGTGTGCGATGCGGACCTGATTGTACGCTCGTCGAGTCGACGACTCTAGTCATAAAAAGTGTCCCCAGTCTCGGCCAACCGTAACAATCGACGGGTTGGCTCGTAGCGACTGCCCAGCGACTGGTAACGATCGAGTTTTTTTAGAATTTTTGCCACACCAAGCGTGTCGGCCCAGAAAAGGAGGCCCCCTCGAAACGGTGGGAATCCGATGCCGAGAATTAGGCTTAGATCGACGTCCCGAGGATCTTCAACAATTTGTTCGTCGAGCACGCGACACGCCTCCAAGAGCATTGGCAACATCAGGCGATCCTGAATTTCCTCTGCGTCCGGGTCACGATCTTGCTTCTTGTATTTGTCGATAAATGGATTGAGCGTTGGATCCGACTCAGCTCGACGTTTCTTGTTACGGTACGAATAAAATCCACATTCAGTTTTTTGCCCTAAACGACCCGCTTCGACGAGGTCCGTTACCAATGAAGATTGCGGGATGCGATCTGGGAATGCGCTAGCCATCGTCTTTTCTGCGTAAGCGGCAACGTCCAACCCTACTACATCGTAGAGTTGTATGGGTCCCATTGGCATACCAAATTGCTTAGCGACACGATCCACTGCCTGCGGCGTAATCCCTTCTAGCAACAGTTCGATTGCTTCGCTCATATAGGGAAGCAATAAACGATTGACCAGAAAACCCGGACCACTGCGAACTAGGACTGGAGATTTTTTAATCTTTTTGACATAAGCGAAAGCGGCCGCGATTGTTGCATCACTGGTTTTTGTGCCGCGAATGATTTCCACCAGCGGCATCTTCCGTACCGGATTAAAAAAGTGAATGCCGAGAAAGCGTTCCGGGTGGGCGAGCGACGAGGCCAGTTCGTCAATCGGAATAGTCGACGTGTTGGTGGCGAGCACTGCCTTGGGGTCAACCACTTCTTCCAGTTTTGAAAAAATATTTTTTTTCACTTCCGACCGCTCCACTGCGGCTTCGATTACTAAGTCACAATGCTGAAATTCAGTGATCTCGAGGCCGGGACTCAACAAAGGTGCTAAGGCGATTGTCTGATCGACATCGGGACCTTTTAGATTTCGACTGTATGAAGCTTGCTCCAAAACGCTCTGCATCCCTCGTTGCAAGACATCGCTTACGGTATCGTTCATCACGGTCGGTAAATGACTGCGCAGATTGGTCGACGCGATTCCTTGCCCCATAATCCCAGCACCCACGATGCCCACGTGTTCAATCGGGGTGGAGGTTTGATGGGCAGCAAACTGTTTTTTGTTGCGGTCGGTAAGAAAAAATACATTCAGCAGCGCGCGATTCACCGGCGAGCCGAAGAGATTGGCCATTTCCTCGGATTCCAACTCTCCAGCGGCTTGCGGATCTAATGAGGATCCACCGATAAGCACCTCCAACGCAGCTAACGGGGCTGGATAGTGGCCTTTGGTCTGTTGCTCGATAAAGCCTGCCGCCGTCACACCGAGGAAGCTAAGTTCGTTCTCGCTCATTTTTAACGGTCGGGCCCACTTCTTCCGATCCTCTAGAAATGACTGTGATTCCGTCTCTTGCTCGATCAGATGGATGGCAGCATCCAGCAGACGCTCTGCAGGCACACTTTCGGTGACCAAACCCATCTCCACGGCATCCGCAGAGCTGATCGACTTGCCTCCAGTAATCATTTCCACTGCGTTGTAGAGACCGACAATTCGAGGTGTCCGCACGGTACCGCCCCAACCCGGAAATAACCCGAGTTTCACTTCGGGGAATCCCAACTGAGTGTTCGCTGCATCCGAAACAATACGGCGGTCACAAGCAATTGCTAACTCCGCGCCTCCTCCAACGCAAATTCCATCGATGGCCGCTACGGTGACAAACGGAAGTTCATGCAACCCCGCAAAGAGGAGCCTTCCTCTGCGACAGAGGCCGACAATTTCTTCTCGATCCGCATCGAGTGACGCGACAAATTCCCGAAGATCGGCGCCGGCGATAAATGTGCCGGGCTTTCCACTTACAATAATCAAACCTTTCAAACCGTCCTCACCCTTCAGACGGTCGAGGTGCTGATCTAATTCGTTGAGCACGTCGCCGGAAAGAATGTTCGCGCCTTTGCCGGGCATATCAATTGTCAGCTTGGCGATCTGACCATTGACATCGGATCGTTTGATAGTTTCGGACATAGAACTATTTCTCATTCCGAATAAACGCTGCGACCGCCATCCACCGGCAGCGAAACCCCGGTGATAAAATCGTTCTCAAGTAGCATTAAAACGGCATCCGCTACATTTTGAGGACTTCCCTCTCTTTTTACCAAAGTGCCCGCAATTTCTGCCTTGCGTTCCGACTCTGGCATGTCCTCTGGAAAAAGGACCGGACCCGGTAAAACCGCATTCACGCGAACGCATGGATTTCTGCGTGCGAGTTCCACGGCAAAGCAACGCGTGATCGTCGGAATCGTCCCCTTTGACGGATAGTAAGCCGCATAATCCCCAAGCGGCCGAATCGTACTCCAATCACCGATGTTGACGATGCTCCCGCCATGATCTTGAGAGACCATTTGGAGTCCCACCTGTTGGCAACAGAGAAATGTTCCCAGCGCGTTGACCTCAAAGTGATGACGAACATCCTCGGCACGAATATCCTCAAGATCACCTGACTTCCAGATTCCAGCCGAGTTGACCAATGCCTCAATGTGCCCGAAATGGTCAGAGACATTGCAGACCATGTCCCGAGTGGATTTTTCATCTGTTAAGTCCGCGGTAACGGCGATTGCTGAAACGCCATTCGCCTCCAACTCCGCTACCGTTTCTTTAGCCTCTGAAGCCGATGCGTTGGCATGAACTGCTATCTGATAGCCCCTGCTTCCCAGGAACCGCGCGACGCAATTACCGATCCGAGGTGCCCCGGCGCCGGTGATCAGAGCAACAGGGTGTTGCGGGTAAAGTGCGGACAAGGTTGCTCTTTTGCGTTGGGAAGGTTGCCGGAAGTGATGTAAAGCGTCGTCGTTTGGGAATTGGGCGAGCAAACGGCGATATCTCTGAAGCACCTTAATTGTAAACCACGTGAGGGTTCACGTGCAGATGCGACAGATGCAATAACCGGTAAAACGGGATGGTGGTTCTTGCGTCGAAACGGGTTGTTTGTCCAATTCATTGTAATTTTGAAAGGGTTTTCCTTTGCGTCTCAGGCAACCTGCGATGAATTCCCAGCTTGGGTTGGCGACAGGCGACTGCTTGCCACACCTTCCGGCGGTCGTCACAATGCAGAGACGCTTGCTAAAAGTTGCTTGTAATCCTTGATCGTGTGTGGTTGTCGTGGGGGATTTGCGTAGCACTTGGGTAAGATTTTTTGGGCTTTGGTTAAAATTTCTTGGAGCTGCCAGGGAGATAAATGATTCATGCCTGCAATGCGCATCCCAAATTTTGTGGCAAAAAAAGAGCGCGGTGAGAAAATTACCATGCTCACCGCGTACGACTACACGATGGCCAGACTGCTCGAAACAGCAGGAGTTGATGGTCTGTTGGTTGGTGATAGTCTTGGCATGGTGGTACAAGGTAAGGAAAATACGCTGCCGGTCACGCTAGAAGAGATGATTTACCATGCTGAAATGGTCGCTCGAGGTGCAAGCTCGTCCCTTGTAGTGGTCGACCTGCCGTTCCCAGCACACTACGTGGGTATTGAAAAAACGATTGAAAACGCAGCGCGGATATTGAAAGAATCCTCCGCGCAAGCGGTCAAAGTGGAGGCCGGTGCCAATGATGTCAAAGCGATCGAGGCACTGACATCTGCAGGTATACCAGTCATGGCACACTGCGGACTCCGACCGCAGACGGTCCATCAGATGGGTGGATATAAAGTACACCGCGATGACAAACAACTGCAGGTGGATGTGCAGGCCATGGAGAAAGCGGGTGCTTTTGCGGTGGTGCTGGAATGTGTGCCCGCAACCGCGGCAGCGGAGGTCACCTCTCAGGTTGCAATTCCCACGATTGGTATCGGGGCTGGCGTAGGCTGCGACGGCCAGATCCTTGTGATTCATGATCTTCTGGGGGTTCCCGACGGGAATCTCCCCAAGCACGTCAAGGCATATGCAGCGCTTGGTGAGCAGATTGTCGCTGCCGTTCGCGACTATTGCACTGATGTGCGAAATGGTGATTTTCCCGCAGACGATCAGACCTTTGCATAGGCAGTTGAACGAGAACGTTTGAGGTTCTTCATGAGCAATCGGCTCTCAAATGCAACAAGTCCCTATTTGCTTCAGCACAAAGACAATCCGGTCGACTGGTATCCATGGGGAGAGACTGCCTTCGCGAAGGCAAGGGCCGAGGGTAAACCGATTTTTTTATCCATCGGTTATTCCGCTTGTCAT
This sequence comes from Planctomycetaceae bacterium UBA7805, assembly GCA_002480485.1. GTDB lineage: Bacteria > Planctomycetota > Planctomycetia > Pirellulales > UBA7805 > UBA7805. The sequence goes on along the minus strand of DLCF01000027.1, from coordinate 9,374 downwards.
TGGTGTCATGTAATGGAGCGGGAAAGCTTTGAGAATGCGGCACTTGCGCAATTGATCAACGACCAATTCGTGGCCATAAAAGTCGATCGTGAGCAGCGACCTGATCTCGACCAGATTTACATGCAGGCGGTTCAAGCGCTCACCGGTCGAGGCGGATGGCCGATGTCGGTCTTTCTTACCGCTGAAGGAAAGCCATTTTTTGGCGGCACATACTGGCCACCGCAGTCCCGGCAGGGCATGCCCGGCTTTGATCAGATTTTGCATGCAGTAGCCGATGCCTGGAAGAATCAACGCGACAAAATTTCACAGCAGGCTGCCCGTCTCACTGCAAGCCTTGTAACCGATTATCCGCCTACGTCAGGCGATCTGGATTCGGAAGCGATATTGGAATCGGTTACGGTAGCGTTGGAACGTGCGTTTGATGACGTGCATGGTGGATTTGGCGGCTCTCCCAAGTTTCCCCATCCGCTGGAAATCAAGCTTTGTTTGCGGCTGGCACGTTGGCATGGGCGTAAGCATCTGATGCAAATGGCCCTGCACAGTCTGGATCAGATGGCTGCCGGTGGAATTTACGATCAGTTGGGAGGTGGATTTCATCGCTATGCGGTCGATGCCCATTGGCTCGTTCCGCATTTCGAGAAGATGTTGTATGACAACGCACTTTTGGCCGGCTGTTACCTGGAGGCCTTTATAGCTACCGGTCAAAGTCGCTATCGCGAGATTGTCGTTGAAACACTTGATTACATTCTGCGGGAAATGCAGCATCCGGAGGGGGCGTTCTACAGCACACAGGATGCCGATAGTGAGGGTGTAGAGGGTAAATTCTTTGTCTGGAGCCTTGCGGAGATCACCGATACGCTTGATTCAGAAATGGCTGATCTTTTCTGCGCGTTTTATGATGTCACTGCCAACGGGAACTTTGAGGGTCAGAATATTCTGCACCAGTCACAGTCGCTCGAGGCATTTGCCGCGGCAGAGGGCCGAGATCCGGTGGAATGTAAGCAGCAGTTGGACCATGCGCGGGTGAAACTTTTTGGGGTACGGAAACGACGCATCGCTCCCGGATTGGATGACAAAATTCTTGCGGACTGGAATGGTCTCATGATTGATACGCTTGCCCGCGCTGGAGCATCGCTTGGCATTCCGCGGTACGTGGAAGCCGCGCAGCGTGCAAGTGTCATGATCGATACCAAAATGCGTGATGCCGAAGGCCGACTCATGCATTCCTGGCGCGAGGGAATGGCGGAGGGGATGGCCTTTGTCGATGACTATGCTGCTCTGCTGGGGGCCTGGATCACACTTTACGAATGTACGTTCGAAGAAATCTGGATTGATCGCGCTGTGGAATTGGCGGAGGCGTTGCTTGGGCGATACGAGGATCAGCATCACGGAGGATTCTTCTTCACCGCTAATGATCACGAGCAACTAATCGTCCGCCGCAAAGAACTTTTTGATCAGGCAACACCGAACGGCAACGCGCTGGCCGCAGAGGGCTTGTTACGATTAGCAGATCTCCTCGACCGGGATGATTTTCGGCAATCGGCGCGACGGGCGATCGAGTCGGCAAGTGAAACTATTTGTCAGGCACCGTTAGCACAAGGACAGAGCGTGCTTGCCGTGATGCGTCACACCGCTGCTGTGCGTCAATGGGTGCTGGCTGCAGGGGAGCCAAGCGAGGAGGCGGAGGAGGTATTGCGCACTTTACGGCAATCCTATCTTCCCGGTCACGTGCTTGCCTGTCGCCTGGCCGGATCGACGCTCTCCCCAAGTGCGTGCCTGGACGCGCTTTTCATTGATCGTCCGACAACATCGCATTCTTGGGAGCTTTATTACTGTGAGGGTTACACATGCCTGGCGCCGGTAAATACCCTGTCCGCAGCAAAAGACCTGATTGCAACCGCTCTGGAAAATTAATCCGATGGCGACTGCGGAATATCGGTTTCAGGATTGAAGGACTGCTGTGCAACACGATAGATTTCAACAAGCGACTTTCCGGTCGCGCGAGCTAATCTACGACAATCCTCATATTCCGGTGCAAAGCTTAAGACATTCCCAGGCCGTTGGGCGACCACTCCCGATACCTGGCCCAAAGGTGTGGTGACCTGCCGCGTTTCACGCGGCAGTGTCGTCCGCGCCGCCTGCCACTTTCTCAAGCCGAGCGTGGTCGAATGTTGCAGGATCGTGTGCTCCACATTGTCCAGTTTTTCGGCACGGCAGAGCACCGTCAGCAGCACGCCCGGTCGATTTTTTTTCATTTGAATTGGCGTGCAGTAGACGTCGATCGCACCCTCGTCAAACAGTGTTTCGCTGAGATAACCGATCCATTCCCCTGTGGCATCATCCAGCTGCGTCTCCACCACCCAAACCGCACTGGTACGCTCTATTGCAGACGTTGATGTTCCGATCATAAGTCGCAGCAAATTGGGTTGGTCCGGAAGGTCGCGCTGCCCCGCCCCACAGCCAATCGTGTCAATCGACATGCCAGGGAGTGGTCCGAACGTATCAACCATCTCCGCGACAATTGCAGCCCCTGTCGGGGTGGTTAATTCTGCCTCAACTGCAGAGTCTGCAAGGGGAATACCCTTGAGCAATTCTGCCGTGGCAGGCGCTGGCAAACTGCATCGTCCATGGGCTATTTGAATGGATCCGGTGCCCGTTGGAATCGGGGAAGCACAGATCCGTTCCACCCCCAGAAGGTCCCAGCCGATCGCGACCCCAACAATATCGGCTATCGAGTCGACGGCACCCACTTCATGAAAGTGAACCTTCTCGAGGGTGGTTCCGTGGACTTTGGCCTCCGCTTTACCCAGGCGAATAAAAATATTTTTCGCCATCTGTTTTTGACGTTCACTCAATCGGCCCGCGTCGATCATTCTAGTGATGTCGGACAGATGTCGATGCGCATGCTCGGGCGGGTGTTCGATTCTTATTTGTGTAGCCCGAAATCCATTCTTTTTTACTTCCTCTGCAGTGACTTTGCAGTCGGGGAGCCCTAGTGAATGAATACCATTTTGAACAGCGTCAATATCGACACCTGCATCCACCAACGCGCCAAGCGTCATATCACCGCTAATACCGCTTGCGCAGTCTAAATATGCTGTCTTCATACTAAGCGATTCTAGAATTTTGTCTGTCACCAAAACAGGGTGGGGAAATGGCGAGCGGAGAGGGCTTGTCCGAGTCAGACAAGAGAACTGCCTATTCTTGTGATCGTGCCCCTGTTTATCAGGTCATCAGCGTATTGTGCGCCGCTGCGGCCGACTTGTCATAGTCGAGCCGGGATGTATCGGCCCGATCGCGAGACCGATCCAGCCGTCCTGAATCCGTTGCTGGTTGACGACCAGATCATCAAGACTGGGATTATCAGTGATTTTTTGCGGTAACAGCGCTATTTGTGTCCCGCGAGAAAGCAACTTACTGAACACACCGCGGAGGGCAATTTGATCCCGAGTTCGCAATTTCTTCCCCTCTAGTCGGATGGAATTCTGACGTGTGAGATAAGCGTTAACGCCCTCGGTTTCAATGCCGTAATCGGCTGAGATGCGAAGATTGGACCACTTGTATCTTTTCCCCTTTGTGATCCGACGAACCGCCACCACAAGCGTAACGACGCCGTCGTCACATTGCACCCGAATTGGATCCTTCGCGGCGAACGCGATGATTACATTGTCGGGCATGGATTCAGGCACTTTCCCTGCGGACCGTCCCGTTTTATTCATGAGATGAAGGTATAAATCGTGCAGGGAAAAAGTTCTTCCTGCCAGCGCGAGTTGGTCTAATCCGTTGTTCAGTGCGCTTTCATGAACTTGCATGCTCAGCATGCTGTTGGATAATGCTCGTGGCCGCGCAGAAAAACCAGTAATTTGTCCCGCGTGTCCCAATCTAATACGTCCGGTGGCACGTTGTTCCGTTGTAGAAAGTTCAATGGCTGTCGGATCGAGTCCGAGTTGGTCCAGTGGTTTCCACAAGTCGTAATAGAACCGGTCGATACCCCCGCGCAACCGCGGAGTGAATTCATTGTCAAACAATTGTTTTGCCTGGGATGCGACTCGCAGTTCCATCTCACTTAACGCGTCATCGTGCTCCTCAGCATGTTTTTTTCGAGCGGCTTTACGTACCCAGGAGCCAACCAACGGAATACTATCGTAATCTGATTCGACATCGATCAGTTCACTTTGGCTGATTGCGTTCACCACACTCGGCTTGGCCTTCACGCCCTGCTGATCGATCAAAATCAGTTTTCGTACCAAAAAACCCGTCTCGCCTTCGTTATACAGATAGACCTTACGACTTGAGGCAACCGTATCAGAAAAAACCCGGCCCCAAACCTCCAGGCCGATACGAATGCGGTGTGGATCCGGTATCAGACGTGTCTGGAGTGTTGAACGGGTGTAGCTGTTTCCCCAGACTGGAATTCCCAGAACATGATCATCAATCCGACTTGCCTGCTCGCGTGATGTGGGCATGAAACGGTTCATCAAATCCTCGGAGGCAACGATGCGGATATTCGCATTTCTGTAATAAAGATCGAGAACCTCACCGAGCTCTCGTTGGGCATCGTTTTTAGAGTTAAGTAACGGATCGATCACGCGTGCGATTTTTGTCGCATCACTGCTGAGTCTGGAGAATTCGTACTGTTCAAGTGAAGCCAACAACTCAGAAACATCAATCGAGAAAACCGCAATGCCCCTCGAGTCTTGGTTCTCCTGTAAACAAGTAACGCCAAGAAAAGGTTCTTTGAGAACAACTGTTCCCTGGGGGAAGGTATTCATTAAACTTTGCCCGGCCCGCCAGATGGTAAGCCTGCGATTTAAGTCGTGACAGGTAGCGTTAAGGTAATAAGCGTCCCGTGACTCAAGTTGTGAGGTGATTGATTCCCTCTGGTCAAGGGCGTGCTGCAACGCGTCAAACACGATTATGGTATTTTCATCAGTCAGACTCTCACACTGGATCAAACGATTGATTTGTTTGCGGACTTGGAGGGCCCAATCTCGGGTGGGTTCTTTTTCCTCCAGGAACTCCAGTTTTTCGATAAAGGCGTGCGGCCTGGGCCATGCCGGAGATCGGAAATAGGGTGGGGGGTCCGCAATGCTGCAGTACCTGCGAAATTCGGAGGCAGCAATCTTGGCACTGCCTGATCGATCGGTAGATGCCAGATCTATTCGCCATTGCGGTGCGTGCGAGGGGACCGGGGTGGCAGCCTTAGACGGAGGAGTTACCCGGATGAACCGCGGATGCAGCGGCTCGATTGGATTTCGACCGTGCTTTCGATGCCAGGCCATCGGCACAATAATACCGAGCACAAGCACGAAGGCCAGAAGAATAAAATGTGACCATTTCAGGCCGTGCTGACCATGCATCACCGATTTTCTCCAGCGCAATCAAACGGCCCGACCGACGGTGGCCCACTCAATAAGAATCGGTTCTGTGGCGCCGCGGGTCGAGCGTTTAAGTCCGCGGAAACTGCTCGGATGGTTGCAAATTGCCAACAATCCCATTCAGTATGTCAATGTATAGCGATTACGCGATTCTTTTCTTCGCGACTGCTTTGACGCAAGTGCCTTTTGGGCTGCAATTTTTTAACCATAGAAGGGTAAGATTTCTGCGAATTTGGCTAATTTATTCAAACGCAAATGTCGATCGCATCTCCTCAGTTAACATTACCGTGTCATCATGCTCATAGGCAGGGGCACAGCAACATAGAAAGATCAGCGGATCACCGGTGTGGTTGACGATCTGATGCGGCACTCCCGGTGGAATGGCAATCGCATCACCCGGCATTACGTTTTGCTTTTCGTGTGCCAGAATCATTTCACCTCGGCCTTGAAGAATGTAATAAATCTCCTCGGTTTGAGGGTGGAGATGCGGAATTGTTGCCGCACCTCCGGGCAATCTCGCCTCGGCCAAACTCTGGTTGCGCACGCAGGAATTTCGATGTGCCAGTAGTTCACGGATTTCCGACCCATCTTTTGTAGTAAATGGTGCCACGCGGTTTAAATTTTTAATGTCCATCGATTCGATCTTTCTTTTATTTGCGGAAGATTGAGACGGTGGCCGGTGGGTAGTGCCGCACATCCCACAATGCATGCTTTGGAAGTTGGTTCGTCTCGAAGCGTGCGTCCGATTCGACTACGATGCGGCTTTCGGGAGCAGAAACTTCGAGGCATCGTTCGATCAGCTGAATCATCGCTTCGTTTTCAGACACAAAGTAATCATAGGGCGGGGCACAAAGGAGTAGCCACGGCGCGGGTGGAAATTGTTTTGCATCACGCATCCAGGCGAAAACATTCGCTCTTGCCAGTGTTGATTGATCGCCCAGATTAAGCTGATCGATGTTTTTCTGAATGCCCTTGGCTGTTGGAAAATGGCGTTCCACGAAAGTCGCGCTCAGTCCACCACGACTGAGCGCTTCCAGCCCAAGAGCCCCAGTCCCCGCAAAAAGATCGATGGCGTGTAACTGACGCACGCCCGGTCCAATGAGATTGAAAATCGACTCGCGGACACGATTTTTCATAGGACGTGTAACAGGATCGCCATGGTAAGCGATTTTGTGTCCGCGAAATTTCCCGCCTACGATCCTTAAGGATAATTCAGCACCGGTTGCCGATTTTTTTTTCGGGTTCGAATGTGGCACAGGGTAAGTCACCAGGGTGAGGCGAAAGCGGAAAAATTAAACTTTGATTTTCATTGTACAGAGCCTTGCATCGAATGTTAGACGCGAGTTGAATAAGAGAGGCTTCGTGGATTTTCGTGATATTCGTGGATTTTGGCGATAGATGATTGGCGACCACAATGCGAGTCCGCGATCGAGAATCTTGTGCACCGCCGTAGGAGTTGGCGGGGCTGATGATGGTCGTATGGCAGCAAACCGTGCAAATGGTGGACATGATGGGAACGACATATTTTTTGCGGATTGGCGCTGTACTGATTTTATGCGCTCTCGTTAGCGGAAAAATCAGGGCAGATGCGACCTTGCCCTCATCGCGCTCCTATGGTCAATCACTACAGGCTTGGAAAGCACAGGTTAGAAAGTTGCAGGGCATTCGTGATCGCCTAGCCGTAACAAAAGGAGACGATCTGGCGACTTTGAAAAAAGATTATTTGCAAGCCGTTGCTGACGCGAAGCCAGCTTTACGTCATTTCACCACGGCAGCCGAAAGCGCGCTCAAAAAGGGTGATGAACATCAGCAAGAAGCGGCAGACTTTTTAAAACAGCGAATGAAAGGTTTGATTGATGCTGACGATTATGAGCGGGCTTTTCGAATTGGCACGTTTCTGGTGAAAAATGGGCACGACAATCAGGTTACCTTGGAGTCAACCGGTATCGCAGCTGCAATGATCAATCATTTTCAGCAGGCACGTGAATATCTAAAGGAAGCCGATCAAAAGCAGCCACTCTCGAGCATCGGAAGTGAAACGTTAGCAAAAATGTCCGAGATGGAGACGAACTGGAAGCAAGAAGAAAAGATCCGCGCAGCAGAGTCGGAAGCAGACGACCTGCCGCGCGTGCGACTCAATACGACCCAGGGCGATGTCGTGGTAGAGCTGTTTGAAAATGAATCGCCTGAGACAGTTGCTAACTTTATCGAACTTGTTGAAGATGGCTTTTACGAGAATTTGGAATTTCATCGGGTGGTCCCTCACCGGGTTGCCCAAGGGGGCTGCCCCAACGGAGACGGAACCGGGGGTCCGGGATATTCGATTCGCTGTGAACGTGCCGATGAAAATTATCGCCGACATTTTCGGGGCAGTCTCAGCATGGCACGTACACGCGAGCCACACACCGCGGGGTCGCAATTCTTTTTCTGTCTCGCTCCGCTGAGTGATCTTGATGGTCAATATACCGTTTTCGGACGGATCATTGAGGGTATGGACATTCTGGCAAAGTTGCAGAGGCAAGAAGGAAAATCCGAAATATTGCCCCCTGCAGATCGTATTTTGAAAGCCCGTGTAGAGCGGAAAAGAGATCACGAGTATCGTGCCGTTCCCTATGCTCCTGCAGAGCCCGCAGTCAGTGGCGATTCAACTTAGGGCCAGCATACGGTCGAGTGCTACCAGCGACTCGGTGGCAATCTCTGGATCGACCTCTATTTTTCCAACCGGTGTCGCAGCATTCAAATTTTCGAGGCTCCAGCATAGGTGGGCCAGGTCGATACGATACATGGTAGCGCACATGCATACCACAGGTGATAGAAAGTGAATCTCCTGCTCGGGATGTTCCTGCCGGAGACGGTTGACCAAGTGCAGTTCTGTGCCAATCGCCCATTGAGTACCTGCTGGTGCCTGGCGGACCACGTCAATAATTTTTGCCGTAGAGCCGGAGACATCCGCCATTTCAAAGACCTCTCGGGGACATTCCGGGTGCACCAGAATTTTTATATCTGGAAACTTTTCCCGAAATTGTGCCACGTGCGCGGCGGTGAACATTTGATGCACGCTGCAGTGCCCCTTCCAAAGTAGGACGCGACTATTACGTAATGCATCGGGCGTGTTGCCGCCTGCCTCGTCGGCATAGGGGTTCCAGACAGGCATCTGAGTGGGATCAATGCCCATAGATATTGCCGTGTTCCGCCCCAAATGCTGATCGGGAAAGAAAAAGACTCGTTCACCTTGATCGAATGCCCATCGCAGGACCCTTTCCGCGTTACTTGATGTACACACAATGCCCTGGTGCCGTCCGCAAAACGCTTTGAGCGCGGCAGTCGAGTTTATATAGGTAACTGGAATCAGTTTTTTGGTATCGATCCAATCACCCAGTTCTTCCCAAGCCGATTCGACTTGGTCAATTTGTGCCATATCGGCCATCGAACACCCCGCCGCCATATCGGGCAGGATTACTGAGACGCGTTCTCCTCGACGCTCAGCCAGTTTATCAGGTCGATTGGCAAGAATATCAGCAGTCTCTGCCATGAAGTGGACACCACAAAAGACAATAGCCCGACATGCCCGACTATCGGCCGCTAGTTGACTGAGTCGTAACGAATCGCCGCGCAGATCGCTGTGAATAATCACTTCGTCCTGTTGATAGTGATGGCCAAGGATGACCAAGCGATTACCCCATACACCCCGGATCTCGTTAATCCGTTCTGAGAGCGTATCATTCTCGCGTTCTTTGTACGGAGCGAGAGCAAATTCAGGTGTCGGTTCGCTGGTGGTAGCCATAATATAAAAATTCAGGTTCCGCGCATCTCGTGGCACTCTGAGGTCATTGTATGCTGCGGCAATCTCTTTCGGCTAGCGGTAGCAAAGTTAAACAGTGCACAGCCATAGAATCGGAAAACGCAGCAGTCACTTGGAGTTTTGCTGGGAAAGACGCTCAGGCGTCAAATCTCCCTAAGCAGCCAATCCGTGGTTTACCGCCCTGGCAGAACCTT
>DLCF01000127.1:11188-31392 GCA_002480485.1 Planctomycetaceae bacterium UBA7805 | reverse complement strand
ACGATCAACCGATTTGCACATATCATAAATCGTCAAAGCCGCTGCGCTCACGGCCACCAGAGCTTCCATTTCGACTCCGGTTTTCCCCGACACGGCGGCAAAGGCATTGATTTCAACGCAGGCATCCTGAGAATTCGGCATCTCGATAAATGAGAATTCAATCGCCACACTCTCCAATGCCAACGGATGACAGAGCGGAATCAAATGAGAAGTCTGCTTTGCACCCATAATTCCCGCCAGGCGTGCCACTGCCAGCACATCACCTTTGGCAAACTGCTGATCGCGAATCTTTCTGCAGGTGTGATTTGCCATCCGAACACGCCCACTCGCGGAAGCTCTCCGAGCCGTTTTTGACTTTGCCGAAATATCGACCATTTGGGCGGCACCGTGGGCGTCAAAATGATTGCTTTGGTTGCTTGAATCCATGGTTGGGCTTACATCCGTAAATAAGATTCATGGGAAGAGATCGAGTGATTTCAATCACAATCGCGATTTAATTATTTTAAACTACAAGCGATGCGGCTGAAGAGGTAATGCAGAGAGAAATCTCTAACCTGTCATTTCTCCCGAACGATTGATAAAAAAACCCGGCAGGGCGTTACGCTCTGCCGGGCATCGGTGCGTCAGTGCATTATTGGTTTCAAACAGATTCGTTCAGAAAACCTCAGCAAATACTCTAAACCTCATGCGGGACCAACTGCGTGTCGATCATTTGCAGAAGCTTGGATATACAAAGCTTGTTCATGCTAGTATGTCGCTCATGCGCCTCGACGCGAAGCGACTCATGAAGACTTTTGGGCATTCGTACGGTGATCACGCGGGTCGGCTCCTGATCGCTCACCTGCGTTCGCCCTTTCTCGCGAAGTTTTGCCAGCATTTGTTGAATGTCGGAATATTCCTCGGTCTTTTCAAAATCTGCCAACGCCTGGGCATCGGGATAGTTACGGCGGATGATACCGTTGATGCCTAAAATTTCTCGATAGAAAGTCACCCAATCCGGTTCCTGCGTAAACCGTTGATTGGCTTGGCTCCTAATCGCTTGTCTCTTTTCAACAGGGTTCTGAATCGTTGCATATGCACTTGCGGTTTGCGGCTGAGCCTCGAGCATCACACGTCCTCCTTCCATGAACTTCAATTAAATTGCCACCAGGTATCCGTTCCTGGAGCCTCCACGGTTCGGTACTTTCTGAAATCGACGCCTTCAAGTCAAGAGCAGCATGGATGTCATATCGCTACCAGCAATTTCAGCATTACCAGGCCTGCTGCAAGCAATTCTAGCAATGCTTCGCTCGTGACCACCTTACCCGTGACACCCTGCAAAAGGGGGAAAACCAAAGGCGATCGCCATCGGATTCGTGGTCGCTTGAGGAGCAATAGAAAAAAGTTTCAACTCCAATCCCCTAACATCACCCGAGTTAGGATCTGGTCGCGATCCAATCATCACATCAAAAACCGAATTTCCGCGAACATAGGAAAAGTCTTGTAAACCATTGCACAGAAATGACTTATCTTTGACTTTTATGTTTTATCTACCTAACATAGTAGGGAAAGCGCTCTAACTATGCATGAATTCAACGAAGAGAATCTGCCCCAATCGCCCCCCGGACGAAAAGAGGGGGGTCCGAGCGACAAACCCGATGACGCATCCAACTTGCAAGATGCGACTGTTCTCTCATCTGGCGAAAAAGTCGCTCCCATGGAGGGAAGTCATGCTCGAACCTCTGACCTCGGTCGCGTTCTTGAGGGTCAGCAACTCAATCACTTCCGTCTAGATGCATTTGTGGGTGGCGGCGGCATGGGCGCTGTTTTCCGCGGAACCGATACCGCTCTTGGGCGGACGGTGGCGATCAAGGTCTTACTGCAGCAATATAGCGATGATGAGGAAACCACACAGCGTTTTCAAAACGAAGCCCAGAGCACCGCACGGTTAGATCACGATAATATCGCTAGGGTTTATTATGTCGGGGAGGACCGTGGCTGGCACTACATTGTGCTGGAGTTTATCGACGGGGACAATCTTCGCGACCTGGTTTATCGTCATGGCCCTTTATCGCTTGAGAATGCAGTACATTACACTCTGCAGATCTCTGATGCACTGCAACACGCGAGTAGTCGGGATGTGGTCCACCGCGACATTAAACCGTCCAACGTACTTATCGGTCGCGACGGACATCTTAAACTCGTCGATATGGGACTGGCCCGCCTACACCAGGTCGATAAATCGCAGGAGGATCTAACCGCAACTGGGGTCACTCTGGGCACTTTCGACTACATTTCGCCTGAGCAGGCCCGCGACCCGAGAAATGCGGATGTCCGCAGTGACTTGTACTCACTCGGCTGTACACTTTATTTCATGCTCACGGCAGAGCCACCGTTTCCCGAAGGTACGGTGCTGCAGAAGCTTCTTCAGCATCAGGGTGACTCTCCCCCGGACCCCCAAATTATTCGACCAGATCTCCCACTGGCCATCTGCGACATTACGCAAAAGCTTCTGGCCAAGAATCCACGCGATCGATACCAAAATCCACTTGAATTATCCGCGGACCTGCTCCTGCTGGCAAATCAGCTTGACTTTCGATCCATCCGCAACAGCTCAGTGATTGTGACTCCGGTCGGACTGAACACATCCTGGACGGCAAGGCATCTACCCTGGATTGTTCCCACCGGATTGCTCGTGTTGATCGGATTATTCATTCATTACACCAGTCGTCCGATCGGTCCCTTGGAACCCCCACGGCCCCTGCCGAAATTTCAGGTTGCGCCTTTTGAAATAGAGGATTACTCCACTGGAAGGCAGACGGCTAATGACGCGAACTCAAACGGGCGTATCGATCGACCTGAAATGCCAAATAAACGAAATGACGTTCCGTCGATTCCTCCCCTGGTCGACAGCAGGAAAGTTGATCCGGCTTCACAAGAGGGAAATGTCGCCTCCAATGCCAAAATTTCTAATCCCATCCTGCCGCAAGAATCCGTGCCGCAAAAAAAAGATAATGAAACCGAGCAACTGCTGCGGGTGGCCAACGGGTTGCGTCCAGGGGCAATGACATCACTCAACGATGCCTGCCGCGAAGCAACAAGTGGATCTGTGATTGAGTTAGACTATACAGGTCGACTCGAGGAACCAGAAAACCCGATTCTGCTAACTCAACGAAAATTAACGATCCGTGCCGGGGAAGGGCATCAACCGATCGTTTATTTCCGACCACTTGGACCCGACCGAACACTCTACCCTCGCAGTATGATAACCTTGACCGGCGGATCCTTAACGCTTGTCAACGTTCACTTGGTGCTCGAAATTCCGTCACACGCAAGGTCTGAGGGCTGGACAATTTTTGAGACTGTGCTTGCCGAAAATTTGCGGCTCGAGCGCTGCACGATGACCATTCGAAATGCAGCGGAAGATTTTTCGGCCATGTATCGTGATATCAGTTTTTTCCACGTCAAATCACCACCAGGAAAAGAATTCTCGCAAACCCAAGACCCCGCGCCGATGGCAACACGCTTAGAAATTGAACTACGGAATTGTGTTGTCCGCGGTGAAGCCGATTTCCTTCGGGGCGATGCGCTCTATTCTGCTGACATCCAGTGGGAAAACGGATTACTGGCGACCACCGAGCGGTTCGTGCGAATTGATGGTCAAACGGCGTCGCTGCCGGAGGATCAGCGATTAACGATCGATCTAAAACATGTTACCGCCTCCACCGAAAAAGGCCTTTGCCTAATGGAGAGCAGTAGCGACCAACGTCGATTGACATCCGTGCAGATCGATTGCACCGACAGTATCTTAATGACGCAAAATACGCCTTTAATCAAGCAGGTGGGTCCACAGACTGAAGAGGAATTTCGAAAGTTAATCGAATGGAATGCGGACCGCTGCTTTTACGAAAACTTTGATGTCTTCTGGGAGATTGACAGCTTGCAGAGCGATGACGTCAACACCTGGGAGTGGAACCAATGGCTCGCCCTCTGGGAGCCTACGGGAGAACGAAATGAACGGCCCGCCGCAGTGCTTTGGAGTCGTCGCTCAAGGGAACTCCGCGCAACGTCAGACCATCAACTCTCTGATTACCTGTTATTACCCGACGATGAAAACCCCGCCCGCAATGCTGCAACCGACGGGATGTCGGATGCGGGATTTCAATTCGCAACTCTACCTGAAACACCGGCACCCACCGACAAATTTAGGAATCCGGATCGGACCACTTCGGATGACCTGCCGACCCCAGAGCAATGAATCGCACCGTTTTAGTAGACATGCTCGTTTCAAATTTTCTGCCTAAATTAATCGCCCAATCCATCGCGCCTCGAGTTTCATCTTAGTCGGTGGTCCTTAATTAAAGCGATATTGAAGCCAGCCCGTGAACTCCAGTTGCTTCGACCTTTAGGCACATGTGCTTCAGAAGGGGCAGCAAATCAAATGAAAATCTGACGACGAAAAAGGAATGACGACGCTTCGATAGACCACCTGGAGGGCGTAGGCTGCGATCCGACGCTGGTGACTCGTGGCAATCACCCACGATGAGCTGATTACCTGGAGAATTTCCGGGCAGCAGAAATCGGAACTGAAAGATCTGGTAAAAGCGAATGCGGTGCAAAACACCCGAGCCCTACGGGAAACAAACAGGCCTTTGTGTTGAGAGGTCAATCCTGAATGACTGAGCTATCGGATTGACCGACGGTACACTCAATTGCTTGAATCAGATGCCTACGGGTGGAGGGGGAGTATTCCATGTCAAACCAGACAACCTTACCGGTCGCATCCACCAGGTAAGTCCTCGGTAGATAGCGAGTGGCAACCTGAGACAACGCTTCACCCTGGGGATCCATAAGTACCTTTTCCGAAAATTCGACCTGATCGGTCACTTTGCGAATTTCCTCTGCCGATTGTCCGTAATTGATCGACACAACCTCCACACCGCGATCTTTGAAGGGATCAACAATTTCCGGCCCTGTATCTTGTAGCTGTTGCACGGATGCGGGCGAATCACCCGACCAGAAGCAAACCACTGTCACACCTTCGCCCAGTAAAGAGTGCAACGAATGGGATTGCCCCTCTGGATCATTTAGCTGCATATCCGGCAACACATCGCCCTGTTTAACGAGCGACGCGGATTCATGCTGCTCGGAGAGATGCACAGCAGGAACGGTGGGTTGCACAGGTGCCTCTGGCTCGGGTTCTGTTGGAAGATTGCGTCCCACGATGGTTGTCTCTGATTTCAGCGGGCTGTTACGGGTTGGTTTTTGCACCGTCGCCACGCCCTGTTCATTCCCGCAGCCCAGGGAGGTAAGCAGCACCGCCAATGCCATGACAGCCCAAGTGCTGTCGACCCACTGGAAAAATCGCTGCTTGCCACTGCATGATGCATTCTTGGAGACCTTTGATTCCAACACGACTCGCTTCCTTTCGTGTACGCATGTGTGAGAAATATTTAAATCGGCTTGCGGCATGGAACGGCCATCCGCAAAGGGCGAGGCCACAGTCCACCCTGTCTCATAGTCTCGCCCAACACAGCATTTCGGTCAACGGCGAATCTTAATGCCCAATTCCTCAAGCTGCCGTGAATCGACATCCCCAGGTGCCGCAGTCATTAAATCGGACGCACGCTGCGTCTTGGGGAACGCGATGCAATCGCGGATATTTTCAAGTCCAGAGAACAGCATCACCCAACGATCAATACCCAATGCGATGCCTCCATGGGGTGGGGCGCCGTACTGTAGTGCCTCGAGCAAGAATCCGAATCGATCGGCCGCCATTTTCTCATCGACACCCAATAACTCGAAAACTTGCTGCTGCAGGGCTTGATCATGAATTCGGATCGTTCCTCCGCCTGCCTCAGAGCCATTGATCACCAAGTCGTAGGCGATTGCCCGACAAGCCCCCGGATCGGTTTGTAACTGTTCGATGTCTTGAGTGCGCGGTGCCGTGAAAGGGTGATGCATCGCCGCCCAACTGTTCTCAGCCTCGTCAAAGGCAAACATTGGAAATTCGACGACCCAGGAAAAATGCATCTGCCCCGGTTTATAAAGCTCCAGCTCTCTTCCTAATCGAACACGCAGTCCAGAGAGTGCCCGCGAGCTCACCTCGAATGAATCGGCAACCAGAAGTAGAAGGTCGCCCGGCTGCGCAGCAAATGCCGAGGCAACCTCAGCTAGTTCCTCAGCCTGAAAATTCTTTGCGATCGGTGAAGCAAGGTTACCCGACGCCTCAACCTTGAACCAAGCCAATCCCTTCGCACCAAAATCCTGGATGACATATTCAGTCAGTTCATCGATTCCCTTACGGGAATAGCGATCGCTTGCCCCTTTGGCGTTGATTCCACGCACGCGACCACCTGAAGTCGCCACGCTCTGAAAAACGCGGAAATCGGTCTTTCCTGCCCAGGGCGTTACATCCACAATTTCCATCTCAAACCGCAGATCAGGTGCGTCATGACCATAGCGCTCCATCGCCTCATCGTAGGTCATCCGAGGTAGCGGCAGCGGGACGTCAAGATCAAGTATTTCCTTTGCTAATTTTGCAACCAAACCATCGATCATTCCGATGACGTCATCCGCCGTTACAAAAGACATTTCCACATCAAGCTGCGTGAATTCTGGTTGTCGATCCGCACGCAAGTCTTCATCACGGAAACATCTCGCCACCTGGACGTAACGATCGTACCCCGCAACCATTAAAATCTGTTTGTAGAGCTGCGGAGATTGCGGCAGGGCATAAAAACTCCCCGGATGAACACGACTGGGAACCAGATAGTCGCGAGCGCCCTCTGGTGTGCTCCGCCCCAAAACCGGGGTCTCGACGTCAATGAAATCGTGCTCATCAAAATAATCGCGCATTAATTTGATCATCCGGTGTCGCAACAGCATCGTTTGTTGCATTATCGGGCGCCGCAGGTCCAGATACCGGTATTTCAATCGCAAATCTTCGCCCGCCAGGTCTCCTGTCTCTTCGGTGGCATCCAATTGAAACGGCGGCGTGAGACTCTGATTAAGGATTTCCATTGTCGATGCGCGAATTTCAATCGCACCGGTCGGTAACTTCAAGTTTTCATTGCCTTCAGGACGTCTCGCTACACGCCCTTCGATGCGGACGACGGTCTCCGCCCGCAATTTCCGGGCAAGTTGCATCACACCCTCGGCCGTATCGGGCCCAAAAACCACCTGGGTTAGCCCAAAGCGGTCCCGCAGATCGATGAAGAGTCCCCCCCCGTGGTCTCGGTAGGTGTCGACCCAACCACATAAAGCGACGTCCGCGTTGAGATCATCCGCAGAAAGTTCACCACAGGTATGTGTGCGTAACAAAAATACCTCGCTCGTTTTGCTTGTCACCGGTCACCAAGTCACCAAAATGACATCGACGTTACCGCGTGAAAATTTTATTTACCACCGCTCAAACCGACCTCACATAGCGAGGCATTTTAAGACAAACCGCACGCTTAGAAAAGCAGGAACACGCTATTATCATGGATCGTGCGGAATCGCCAAGGCAATTCATGCTAGTCGTGGGACCGAGGAAAATCGCCTAGAGCCCCGATTTGTATGATTTGCAGCGTCACCTGATTCATATCCATTGGCGGAGACAGGGAGATCCTCTGGCACTCGCTGAGAGATCGCAACCAAATTAATTGTCGTCGGGCCAGCTGCCTGGTCCCTGCCTGTGTTTTCTGGATGGCGGTTTCCAGATCGATTTCATCGCGGAGCAGCATTGCGATCTGGCGGTATCCGACCGCCTGCATCGCCGTGCGTCCCAATGCCTCATATTTTTCGATCAAATGACGAACCTCTTCCACCCAGCCTCGCTGAAACATCTCTTTCACCCGTGCATTGATGCGACTGTGCAGGATTTCCCGCGGCCAGTCGAGTGCGATTACCCGCACCGACTCACGATCGGCCTGCAGATCAAAATGTGTTTGGCCGGCGAGAATCGATTGGCCGGTCTTCTGAAAGTACTCGAGCGCACGGATCACACGTCGCTGATCATGCGGATGGATCCGCTCGGCAGCTTGCGGGTCTTTTTTTCTAAGTTCCTCAAAAAGTTTTAAACTGCCCTGTGCATCTGCCTTGGCCTCGAGTTGTGACCGCAAATTCCAATCGGCTTGTGGACCATCGTCAAAACCGGTCAAGAGAGCCTTAAGATAGAGAGGTGTGCCTCCTACAAATAAAATTTTTCGGTTCTTCTTGCGAATCGATTCAATAGCCGCGTGTGCGCCGTTCAAATACTGAGAGATACTGAATTCCTGATCTGGCGTTACAAGATCGATCATATGGTGTTTTACAGCAGAACGCTCTTCGGCCGATGGCTTCGCGGTGCCGATATTCATCTCGCGGTACACGGCCATTGAATCCATTGAAATGATTTCCGCATTAATCTGCTGAGCCACCTGCACTCCCGCCGCTGATTTCCCAGATGCGGTAGGGCCGGTCAGAAAGCACACATCTTGAACGGGTGGAAATTGCATCGATGGTCTGCCATGCGGAAAAAGGCGATGAGCGGGATTGCCCAATCAGGATCCCCTGTTTCTCACTCGCCGACCGCCTCCAGGGATTCCTCGATCAGACAAGATAATTCATCCATCTGTTGCAGCGGTTCGACCAGCAACGGATCGACAAAAAATCGGACGCGTTTCACGTAGTCGTCAAATTGCTCCTGCGCTAGAGCACGAACCACTGGCGAGACCTGCCCCAGATTCTGATAACAGCCTTGCTTGGCGAAGAAAACGTCTAAATCAAATTCGACCTCGCGGGAAGAAGGCGGCGCGTCGAGCAGAATCTGAGAACCGGTCACGGTCACCCCGAGACGAGTAGCAACCCGCTCGGCCAGCTGATCGCCGACCGCAAGCAACCAAGCGTAGGGTCGGCCGGCCATCCGCCGATAAAGGTCAGCATCCTCAAATAGGCTGAATTGCTTTAAACGCTTATAAAGTCGCCGTCGGGGCCCGAACAAACCCTCGAACAGCGGCACCGCGAGCGTACCTTTCGCGGCGGACCGTAACTCGCGAATCATGGCTGTCTCGCTTGAGCGAAACAATGCATCTAAGTCCAACGATTCATAGGTATAATAAAATCCTCGCTGCAACATCGCGGTTGCACCCCGCACTGCGTGGTGCCAATACACCTCACTAAACATTACATATCGGGCAAAAACCATCATCTCAGCGGCAGTCTTTCCTTTCTCACCGATCGCCAGCGCGGTCTGGTCGGCATTGAGGCAGAGACTTCCGATCAGCCGCTGCGCATCAAAGTTGCGACCGTATGGAACACCTGCATGCAGACTGTCGCGGGGCAAATAATCCATCTTATCGATATCGATTGGCCCTGAGAGCATACTGGCGAGTATCTGATAAGCCGATTCCTGAGATTCACCTGCCAGAAGTCGCGCCACATCGCGGGCATGAATATCCCAATCGGCAGCGAGCAACTCGGCGATCTCACTCTCCAGCAAAAAACTGCTTGCAAAAAACTCATGCCGAGGAACTCGCGGCAGTTGGATATCCTCAATAGCATGGCAAAAAGGCCAATGTCCCAAATCATGAAGCAGCGCGGTCACAATCAGTAACTCCGCATCACTTGCATCAATCCGCTCCGCAAACCGAGGATCGTGAGCAAGTCGTTTTAGATACAGCAAGGCAAGCCGGTAAACACCCAGAGAATGCTCAAATCGCGAATGATTGGCAGCCGGGTAGACCAGACTAACCAACCCCAGCTGACTGATTTGTTTGAGCCGCTGAAATTCAGCTGTGTCGATCAGTCGACAAATTCGTGGTGTCACCGGCACATCAAGCTCTGCAGGTATTCGAATCAGCGAGCTTTTCGCATCGAGAAGCCGAATCTCCGGGATATCTAAAATCTGCGGCATCGTTCATGCCCCCAGGAGCGGAAGTCCCATCAGCAGGCCGAGAAGAGCCGTACCCCCTGCATAGTATGTGAAGTGGAAGAATCCGCTCCCCAGATCCAGATCGAAGCAGGCAAATGCTGCTGTCGCACCCAACGCACCGAACGCGGGACCGAGAAAGGCCCATTTCCAAAATTCATTTTTCCATTCCGGAGGAACCAAAGTCGCGTAACCGAGCCAGCACAACACGTAAATAAAGCTGCAAATGGTCGCCCGAATCCATAACGCTCGTCCGTGGTAGGGCTCCAGATCGTCATTCTTGAGAAACCAGTATCCAGACACGACAAACGGCGGCGCTAATAAGAGTACACCGGCTGCGGCAATCACTCGGCGCATCTCCACAGACGCGTTGCCCCGTAGGATGAGCGCGACCAGTGGCAGGGCGACAACTCCTACCCCGATCACAATCCACGTTCCTTTTCCAATTTGTATTTTCTCACGAGCGACCGGTTTGAGGACCAATTCGCCCGACTTGCCTCGCGGTCCCTGCCGAGTCTCCTCCGCCGAGTGAACCTTGACCTCCTCCTCTTTCAGCGGCACTCGGAGGATCGTCTTGCATTTGGGACAGGGGCCCTTTTTACCAGCAAATTTGTCACTGACCTTGAACCGCTGAAGACAATTCTGGCAAACAACAATGATCGACATATTATTCAGCCGCAAAGATGCGATTTAGTGAGTCACCCTTATCCAAGCATCCGGCAGTCTCCCCGCACGGCCCGAGGGTTTCAACCAATGCCGGCTATAGCGAATCAGAAAGATCATCCTCGGTCAACATCGTGAACCCCTTGCTCCCCAGTGTCTCTTGCGCCATCTCGATATTGTCGACCATCAAGGCCACTGCATCTCGATCCAGAATCGGGTAGGCCTGAACAATGTTGACCTCCGCCTGCAGCAAGGCCGTGCAAATCCGAAGCAACGGTTGAGGTTCCTGGGGAAGCATTACGCCGATTAAGTCGCTTTCGATCATTGCCAATCCGGCACGCTCGAGTATCTCACGACCCTGTTCCGGTCGGCTCAACAAGAATCGTACGAAAGCACATTCCGAAGAGTCGCTGATCGAGAGCGCACAAATCCGGACATTGCTGCCCTCAAAACGTCGGACAACTTCAAGAAGCTGGCCGACCCGATTTTCCAGAAAAACCGTGAATTGGCGGATTGCCGGATAATCGCGACCACGCATGGTGGAAAACTCTGTTCCGGCGCCTTCTCCGGTGCTCATAGATTCGACTAAGCTGTTAGCGGATTTGGAATTGGATCGCTCCGAACTCGCCGCTCGGACCGGTACTATAGAGAATCAGACAACGAGCGTCAACAAACCGAAGCAGGCACATGATCAACCAACATGAGACCAAAATTCGCGTCCGCTACAGCGAGACCGATGCCATGGGGCGTTTGCACCACGCAAATTACCTTGACTATTTCGAAATCGGTCGGACCGAACAATTGCGGGCTTTGGGGCAGACATACCGCGAATTTGAAGCATCCGGACTGTTTCTGGTCGTCACTAAGATCGCTGTGCAGTACCATCGGGGTGCCAAATATGACGACCTGCTACAACTAAAAACGCGGACGATGCGTGTCACACTTGTTCGGATCGATCACGAATACGAGCTGTTCCACGACGATTTATTGATCGCCAAGGCGGCCAGCACACTGGCGTGTGTCGATCGTGGCGGCCAAGTGCAGCGGATTCCGGACTGGCTTTTGATTGAGCCAGATGATGCGAAACAGACGCACGATAAGCGTTCGGCAAGCGCGGACGATTAGAACCGATATTCCAGACCCAGATTCAAGCCTTGGGCCCAGAATGCCGCATCGGCAAAAAGAGGTCTCGGATCACGAGGGCCGGATGGAGTCGGTGGCGAAGGATCAAAGGGATTACTCGAAGGTAGGTAATTCGGGTTCACACTAAAATCAATCTGTTCCCCCGGCCGGGCTACACGCATCCAATAAACTAAGGAATAGCCCAGCGTCAATGTCAAACGGTCCTTTATCCTGTAACCGAATCGGGCATCAACTTGAGGCAAGATCGAAAACTCATCACGTGTGAAAGTGCCGATATTGGTGCCTGATAATGCCAACAGCCCACCCGACTCGATGATGGGGGTCCCACCGCTGGTCGTGGCACGCGTGCTACCGTCAATACGGGTTCTTTGACGCACACTGCCGAATGCAATCCGGGGCTGCAGCGCAAAAGACCAACGGCAGTGATGATGCATATAATTTAGCCCGATCTCTGCTCCATTGAAGTCATTTGTTGTGCGGAAATGATCTTCAACATCAAATCGGGTGCTGCGACTGGGGATTGTAACATCCTCATAGATTGAAAGTCGTTCCTGAAGCCTTGCATAACGATAACCGCAAGTGAAATCGAGCCGGATGTCACCGGAGGGCAGGAATTGGAAAGACGCAGGCATGTTACGACAGGGTCTAGCGCGAGCGGGGCGTAAAGCCCCCAACTGCCACCGCCACGCAATACCAGCGGTGTAAAGGTCACTATTCGCCTCGACAGCAACTCCTCCCGATCTGGACGGAACATCTGTCGTGGCGACGATCTCCGCGTTCTGTGATGCCGTGGCGGTATCGAAAAACGGACGAGCAATCAAAGGGCTACCGTTCGAGGTGATTGAAAATCGCTCGTCGGGCCCATTCAAAGCGACTAAATCGCCGACGATCCCCTCGGTATGTTCCGTGTTCCACCAGTGGCCGAATCGAACTCTACCGCCGAACCCGGGTGTTCGGAACAGGGTGTTGGTCGGAAACAAAATGCGAGTCGAAGTAGCATCAACCCTTCCCCCGTCGGAAAAATTACTGGTCGTGATTAGTGGGGGTGTGTTTTTCATGCCCTTGATCCACCAATGCAGATATTCCGCGTTAACCCACCAAGCCTCGGGCGGCCCGACTGGAGACGCGATCATAGCCACCGGATTGAGCATCGACTGCGGATACTCTTGCGTGGTCTCGAACGATTGCAGCTCGATGTCTCCGACCGGGAGACTCGCCCCAACTTGCGGTGGCGGTGTGACCAATTGACCCGGCACCCGCTGATAGGCGGGTCGACGTTCAGCATCGCTGCGACGCGGATTAATCCGTTGACGGGGCCAATTATCCAGCAGGTCGATCGTCGAATTAGGATTTTGATCGGCTCCCAATACGCTCGACGCGACCAGCAGCATCGCAGCCGCGAGCAGATGCATTCCTAGTGGCGTTGTCGACATCGAAGACTTCCATGAGTCGGTGGTTCTAGCAGCCGTACGGTCTGAATATCGAACCGTTAGAACCGGAATATCCCGAAAAACCGCTATGGTCGGAAAAAATTGCCCAGACACCCTACTTTTACTCTGGGTCACGCCGATCCGATCGGTAGCGTTAGCTCACGGCATTACCGAGCGTGCAGTGTTGCGGGCCTGAATCCGAGAGAGCTCCGTCAGAGTGCGGACTATTTCTGTCGGATCCTGCGTCTGCTCGTAAATGCTTCGCTGTCGCTCGGACCAGCTTGGTCGTGACGCGATGTCAAGGCAGGCTTCCAGGTAGTCTTTGCAGTCTAGTGCCTCGGCCTCCGGTCGCAATCGCCGTACCAGCTGACCGATACGCTCTTTCGCAGAAAAAGATTCATAGGTGTAGGTGTCCACTAACCGCGCGTTGAGTCCATAGCGACACGCTCGCCATTTATTCTGAAGCACCATCATCGGATGACAATCGTGCTGATATGCTCCCTGATCAATGTCGTCAGACAAAGCTTTAACCAGACACTGAATGAGCGAGGTGATGGCCAGTGTGTCCTGAAGATTACCGGGCATATCACAAACACGCACTTCGACGGTGCCAAAGTTATGGTGGGGGCGGACATCCCACCAGATTTCTCGAATCGTATTGATAAAACCCGTATCTACCATATGGTTCACAAGCCACACATACTCACTCCAATTACGCATCAAAGTCGGCAAGCCTGCGGTCGGCAAGCCCTCCATAATCTTCGAGCGATAAGACGCCAGACCCGTATCGCGCTGCTCCCAGAAGGGACTACTGCAACTAAGCGCTAGAATCGTGGGCAAGTGATGCATGATCCGATCGCAGACCATCACTGCTTTATCCCCCGTATCGACGCCCACATGGACATGCAGACCGAAGGTGACTAATCGGCGGGCCATGTCTTGGAGCAAATCAACCAGCCTTTGATAGCGCTCGTCCTCGGTGACCTGTTGTTCATCCCAACGGGAAAAAGGATGAGTTGCCCCCCACCACAGTCGCAAACCCATCTGATCGGCGACCGATTCGACCACCGCAATTTGCCTCTTCAGTGATTCCTCTGCATCGGCCACCGTATGACAAACATCGGTATTCACCTCCAACACGCACTGCATAAGCTCGGGTTTGATCTGCCCATCTTCTCCGGTGGAGTGGAGATTTTTCATCAAGGCACTCAGCGAGCTACTGAGTTCCATCGTTTTTTCATCAACGAGACCAAGCTCCACCTCGACGCCGATCGTGTGGGCGTCGTTCCCCCGGAATTCAATTTTGCTCATTTCGTCAGCCCCCCTGCCACCGATTGGCAGTCATCGATTTTGTTCGGATCGAACCATCGCACAGCACTTCTAGCTAGAATTTTGGCAGCCAACACGATCACCTCTTCGGCAATGTCAAAATTTGAAGCATGCAAATGCGTTTGTCGGTCTTCCGTCGCTGTTCCCAAACGGAACATGGCCCCCGGAACGTGACTTAAATAGACTGAAAAATCTTCGCTGCCCATGCTAGAGCGCGAAATCACTTCGACATTGCTTGGATCCAATACGTCTATCGCTGCACTGCGAAGTATCTGATTCAGGCTCGGATCGTTTACAACGGAATCGATCTCGGTCTTGATCTCCAAATCGATTGCTACTCCAGTCGTGGCACTGACTCCTCGACAAAGGTCCGTAAGTTTTTTTTGGACCCGCTTTCGCACCTTGCCACAGAGAGTTCGCAATGTACCCCTAAGTTCCACCGAATGGGGGATGACATTGGAATTAGATCCGCCCGAGATACGTCCGAAGGTGACAACAACCGAATCCTGGCTGTCGGTGGTCCGCGGAACGTTAAGGTAAATCGATTGAACTAACTGGGCCGCGGCACTCAGCGGATCGACGGCTTCATGAGGTCGTGCCGCGTGACCGCCGACACCGCGTAATTGCACGCGAATCTCATCGCAATTAGCGGTGCTTACTCCATCACGCAATCCGATCGATCCGACCTGGCGACTAGGGTCCACGTGCATGCCCAAAATAGCCTCTACATCTTCGAGAGCCCCGAACTGGACCATTTCTTTCGCTCCAACCGCCGTCTCTTCTGCCGGTTGAAAAATCCCTCGCACCGAAACCGGCCAGGGCAGCCTGCCCTGCTGCATAATTTGCTGTAGCCCCTCGAGTGCTCCGACCAATATTGCGCAGTGTGCATCATGCCCGCAGGCGTGCATTACCCCTGTGTGTTGGCTGCGGTAGGCAACGCTTTTCTCATCTTGAATTTGCAGCGCATCCAAATCTGCGCGAAGAGCCATTCGAGGCAATGGAACGCTTCCGATATCGGCGACTATTCCACGTTTGTCTGCAGGAACATGGCAAGCACAACCCATATCCTTAAGAAGGTCTACCAAATAGGCGGTTGTTTGAAATTCCTGCCCACTTGTCTCCGGATATTGGTGGAGGTGACGGCGCAACTTAATAAGGGAATCACCGCGACTCTCAATGGCCTGATCCAAATATTCTTGCCACATCGTATCCATCCCGCGGATTCTTTAAGTGCTTCTAACAAAACAGAGTGGCATGAACTGTGATGGGTGTCGCGTTCATCCCTGCGTATGTGATCCCTGCCTGAAAGATTCTACCATGCGGGATCGACCCCGTCATTTGGCCCGTTTTAAATGCGGGTGAAACTCGCAATCTGCAAATTCAAGCCTTCAAAGCTAGTCATCCACCGATACACGATCATCTTGATCCGCAGTGCGATTCAGTAGTCGACCCCAAATGATATAATGCAGAAAAAGAAAGCCACCGAGGGCCAAAACAAGAAGCAAAATTACTGGATTTCCACCACTGCAACCCACGATAAGTACAGCAAGCGATCCCAGTCCAAGCACGGCGAACAGAACCGCTAAACCGTTGCTGAGTTTCCCTTGACGTTTTCGCTCACTTTTCGACGACTGCCCAAGTGGACGCCGGGGCATATCAATCTCCGGCGCATACGGCGGATGATCTTCAGTGTCCATCTTTTGCGCGTCGGTCATTCAACGAATTCGGGATCAATTTTTTCGGGGATGACACCCGCATCAAAGCCGCGTTGCAGCAGCTTCTTTACCGCTTCGCGTCCCCGCTCGCCGAAATCAAGTGTCCAGTCATTGACATACATCCCGACGAAGGTGTCCGCCTTTGCACGATCAAGATCACGACCATATTGAAGCGCGTACTCTAAAGCGTCGTTGCGGTGATCCAGCCCGTATTGGATACTCGCTTTCAGCAATCGATTGACATCCGAGATTACTTCCGCTCCCAAATCTTTACGGACCGCATTCGCACCGAGAGGCAAAGGAAGCTGGGTTTCCTCGTACCACCACTGCCCCATATCGACAAGCATGTGCAAATTTTGCTCTGCGTACGTCAACTGTCCCTCATGAATGATGAGTCCCGCATCAACTGGTTTGCCCTGAAAATGACCGGCCGAGACGCAAGCTATAATTTCGTCAAAGGGTACCACCACGTAGCTGAAATCTTTATCGAGGCACAATCGTAACGACAAATAGGCCGTGGTCAAAGTTCCCGGAACGGCGATGGTCTTCTCTCGCAACTCCTCGAGCGTCATTTCCGTGGGAGCCACCACCATCGGTCCGTAGCGATCGCCCATGCTGGCACCGCAGGGACAGAGCATGTAAAGCTCTGTGAGATGCGCGTAACCGTGCAGACTGACTGCTGTCAGCTCCAATTCGCCCGAAAAAGCTCGTCGATTGAGTGTTTCGATGTCGACCAGCTCATGCTCAAAATCATAATCCCCCGTATCTATTTTGTCTCGCGCAAGGGCATAAAACATAAAGGCATCATCGGGATCAGGGCTATGCCCCACTCGGATACGATGGCGAGTGCTTGTCACTGGGTACCTCTTTCTCTCTATGCAGCAACGGAAGGATTGCACGCTGGATTATTCATTGTGGCTGATCTCGATAAGGGGTCAACCAACGTGGAACTAAATTTTTCTATTGATTTTTAGTCGCCAGGTATGACAAAAGAACCGCAGAGAGCGACATAAGACCCCCTTTGCCTGTTGCACTGCCTCGGTCATTATGGTGATCTACCTACCGCAGCACCCAGCAGAATACGGGCGTTAAACCCTTATGGAACTTGAAGGCACTCAGATTCTCGACACGTTTGCCGAAGCCTTTGACATGCGTTATGTGCGGCTGATAATCACTGCACACGACGACTATTGGCTCGAGGCAGCGTTGCGGGAGTTCACAGGATACAGCGCTTCGGTGATTGCCTGTGACGCAGAGACCGGTGTAGAGCAGTTTCTGGACCCTTCCGAAACACCCGACGGCCGGTGTGGAGCAAGTGTATTGGTTTTCGGATTTTCCGGGAAAGCACTTGCGAAAGCCGTACCTAATCGCACCGGACAGTGCCTGATGACATGCCCGACCACTGCCGTTTATGACGGCCTTGAGAACGCAGAAGATAAAATACCCCTCGGGAAGCACATCCGTTTCTTCGGCGATGGTTTTCAAAAGAGTAAAAAAATATTCGATCGACGCTATTGGCGGATTCCCGTCATGGATGGGGAATTTTTGGTTGAAGATCGCTTGGGCCTCGGACGGGGGGTCGCCGGCGGCAACATAATCCTCCAGGCTGTGGACCTTGAATCAGCACTCGCGGCTGCCCGGCGTGGAACGCAAGCCGTGGCAGCGGCAATGGGCGTGATTGCCCCTTTTCCGGGTGGGGTCGCTCGGAGTGGCAGTAAGGTTGGTTCGATTTACAAACAGTTGCCCGCGAGCACCGCAGATGCATACTGTCCGACGGTTCGCAGTCGAACCGAAACCGCGCTGCTTCCAGAGGCAAACTTTGCTCTGGAGATCGTGATCGATGGCGTTGGACCGGATGCTGTTGGCACAGCAATGGCAGGGGCGATGACCGCTGCAGCAGGAGAAAACATCGTGGCGATCGGTGCGGGAAATTACGGCGGAAAACTCGGCAAACATCAGTTCGCGCTTCGTGAACTCGTGGCCGGCACATCTGCGGGCTGACCAAACGTGCGATTACGAGGAAACCGAAGAAATCGCCCCCCCGCCCTTTATGTCAGTCTTCTCCAGTTTCATCGGTGCGAATCGAAGTCGCTGCATCACCCGGAAAATCGTCCGGAATTGGAAGGGTAACGTCGCCGGTGGCCGCCCATTCTGCACCTCGGACTAACGCCGTTGCAAAGCCCGCGCACTGCATCGCCGCATCATCATGCCCCATCGGCGTGTGAAAAACGCGACCATCACCGTAACGTACCGTAATCAACATGGGCACGTGATTACCGCTGCCTCCCTGTTCCTTGGCTGAATAAGCGGTGGCTAAAACCTGCATATTTTCAGCCGGTCCGCGCAAATAATCATATAATTCATCACGCGCGTGCATCCATGTCTTCGGCATCCCGCGTGTGATCGGATGTTGCCGATCGCGGACCACAATCGGAAACGCGTGCTGAGGGCCATGGCTGCCGGTGGGTCCAGCCGAGGTATCCCTCCTCTCCTGCCCATTTGCATCAAAGTAGACATAAGGCCCCGAAGCCGGCGTTCGGCCGCCCCACCCCCCCACTCCGATGATCTTGTTGTAGGCATCCCAATCTCCGAACGAGTTATCGGCGGCATGGACGACCACGAAACCGCCGCCTTTTCTAATATACTTTTCAAAATTTGCTCGTGTGACTTCCGGCCAGGGTGCCGCACCATATCCGAAATTTGAAAGCACCGCATCGTAGTTGGAAAAATCCGGTTTAAAATCAGGGTCCATCTGTGGCGACTTCGTGGCATAAGTCTTGAAGCCCGGAAGCGCGTACTGCTCGGCCAACACCCCGCCGTTACTTGTGAATCGAGTCCGTTTGATGTCCACCTTAAAGCGACCGGACTGCTCAAGATATTTCTTCATCATGGCTGTCGTTCGAGGCCAAGTGCCGTGATTGTTCTGTCCATCCACAATCAAAAGCCGGATTTTGTCCGACGATATTTCTTTCGCATCGGCAAAAACTGCAGTCCCAACGACGGTTAGTGAAAGCAAAAAAAGCAAGCGAATGCATTCTCGCGAAACTGTCGTGGGCAAAGAAATTTTGTATTGCATGAACAGGCGTCCTCGGGAGGCTGTAGATTTATTTGGAGGGCTGATTTCAAACCGGACGGAAACCATTGTAAATCGCCCACACATGCCGGCAACCGTCGGAGGCCATCATGTACCGGGCAATCTATCAAAAAATCGGCCCATTACTTCATAGTATTCCGGTGGAGATTGCTCGTTATGGCCTCCACCCGGCTTCACGAAAATTTCTTTCTGCTCTCCCTCCACTCCAGAAGCAGCAGCAAACAACCTGCGACCCAGCTCAATAGGCACGATTTCATCGTTTGTGCCGTGATACTGCAGCAACGGCCCGTCATAGGCAACGATTTTATCAATGGAATCGAACCGCGATCGCAACAACCAACGCGTTGGAAAAAATGGAAAACGGACCCGCGCTACGTCCGCCAAATCGGTAAAAGTACTCTCCAGAATAAGCCCGCGAGCACCATCCTTCGCGGCCAAATCAACAGCAACCGCTCCACCGAGTGATCGGCCGAGAAGCACAATTTGCGATTCTTTGATGCCGGCTTGCCTTGCAAGTTCGCCGCGGGCCGCACGTGCATCGGCCAGCACCCCGTGCTCGGTAGGCTTGCCCTCACTTCGCCCATATCCACGATAATCAAATAAGAAAACACTCGCTCCGAGGTTCATCAATTGCCGCGCGACGCCTAGCCGACCTGTGATATTACCGGCATTACCGTGGCAATGGAGGATGTGGACACGGGGATCGGGATGCGGAAAATACCAGGCATGCAACCCAGTTCCATCGGCGGAACAAAATATCACCTCTTCAAAATCGATCCTGCCGGGTCGCCAGGCGTCGCTGCCGTCATATTTACGCGGATGGAAAATGAGATACTCTTCGAAAACCGCCACTATGCACACTACTCCAACCGTCACCAGCACCAAGAGACGTCCGAACGGCCAAAGCACGTCAACGATACGGCGAAGAGAATTTAAAGAAATGATTCGGGTGACCTGAT
>DLCF01000127.1:0-10865 GCA_002480485.1 Planctomycetaceae bacterium UBA7805 | reverse complement strand
TTCGGGTGACCTGATCAAGCACAGCAGGACGCAATTACAAAGCACCGGCACCAGCCATCGCACGCGCTGTCGAGGTGAATTATTGCTCGCGAATCACAAAGTCCGCATCGGTGAAACCATTGTTGAACTTGAGGTTCGAGTATGTGTATTCCTCGAGGACTGGCGGCTGTCCACCCGGTTGCTGGGGCCACAAATAAGATTCGAGGCGAATCGGTATATTCCACTCATCATCCACAAAAATCCTGGCTTTGTGGTACTGAAACTGAGGCAACTGCGGATGTGTTATTTCTGTCACCGTACAGGTACGACCTGCGACTTTCGCGCCCTTGTACTGCTTTACTTCGCACTGCGGGAATTGACGATCCCGCATCCCTTCTTCAATCAGCTGCTTGGTCAGATTTAAAAATCCTGCATTCGTAATAGGATAGCGCTGTCCAGCCATGGCAAAAGAGCCATTCGGATCCAAATAGTAGGGGCCGAATTTTCCTTTTAAGCCAACCGGTTGTGCCACCATCTTTCCGTTATTCTGCCCCTCGATATACACCACCTGCTGCCCCTTCACATCCTCCGGACCGAGAAAGTACATATACACGCTGAACGGTTTATGCCTGACCTTCATGAACATTTGCTCATAAGGCAATAACTTCCCATCCACCATTTCCCGCTTTGTGAACACACAGCTGTAGTCCTGAATATTCTGTTCCATCGCAGCAAGGCGTTGCCGGGCAAAATTGATCTCCGGATCAAGCGGGTGCGCCGGTGCCGGGCCGATGCCCGAGGCATTTGCGTTCGGTGCGATTGGCTGACTGGCCGAAACCGGTTGCTGAAACTGTTGTTGCTGTCCAGGTTGTTGATACTTCTGCTGTTGCGGTTGCTGATACTGCTGCTGTTGCACAGGTTGCTGCTGTCCTTGTCGACCAATTGCGGGCGACTGAAAACGAGGTGGTTGTGTCGGCACAGCAGGCTGTCGCGGAACCGGTTGCGTTATGGGTTGACTTCCGGGGACCTGGGCGACCGCCACCTCAACGACAAGAAGCGATTGGCTGCATGATGCAGCCAACAACAAGAAATGCGGCACCAACCGACAGCGAACAAGGGCATCCATCTCCAAAGTCTCCCGAAAAGCATTAGGTGAGGGGGAGCAAGGCAACCCGCCGTTGCGTCGACTCCGTGCATCCGAATTCTACGGAATCGGCCCTGCAGAGACAACAACGACATAGTATCGATTAAAAAAAGGGTTCGGGGATGTATCCCCGAACCCTGTGTGGATGGCTGAACGACCCTCTCAGGGCGTTTGCTAGCGTTTGACAAACTTGTATTGCGGATTTTGGGGATCGAAATCCTGGTCCGTAAAGCCATTGTTAAGCTTGATGTTCACGTACGTGTATTGCTCAACAAGTACCGGC
Organism: Planctomycetaceae bacterium UBA7805; assembly: GCA_002480485.1. Taxonomy (GTDB): domain Bacteria; phylum Planctomycetota; class Planctomycetia; order Pirellulales; family UBA7805; genus UBA7805. The sequence continues at coordinate 9,459 of DLCF01000127.1, read as the reverse complement.
TTGCCGCCCTTTTTACTCGGCCATAGAAAGGCCTCAAAACGAACGGGCATCTGCATCTCATCATCAATAAAGATACGAGCAATGTGATAGCGAAAATGCTTTCTCGGAACCGGATGGGTAGCCTGGATGCAAGTGCAGAGGCGACCGTTGATTTTTGTCTCCTCGTACGTATCGACTTTAACTTCGTCGTAGCGAAGATCCTCCTGTCCGACTTCCATCAATCTTTTGGTCAGCGTGCGCATCCCCATCATCGTAATCGGGTAGCGCTGTCCCTCCATAGCCAGCGGACTCTCGGGCTTCAGAGATACCATCCCGATCCGAGCCTTCCAACCTCGACCCTCATGTGCAAGCAACTTGTTTCCGTTCTGACCATCGACATAAATAACTTCCCTACCCTTAAAATCTTCTGGGGCGAGGAATGTGATGTAAACACTAAAAGGTTGATGTCTGACTTTTACAAACAAGTATTGATTGTCGGTGAGCCGTCCACGAACTCGCTCTTTTTTAATAAGCGTGGCCGAGTAGTCTTGCACCTCTGCGTCGATGCGCTTTAGCCCCTGCTCTGCTATTTTGAGTACCGGAACGAGGGGATGTTCCGACGCGGACTGCTGTGATTCTGCGTAACCAAGTGTCGTTAAAAACGCTACTAGCAGAATCCCTAGTATCACGACTTGTGCGTTACGGATCCCATGAGCCAATACTTTCATAATGCATCCCTGCCTTTCCATTTACCGATGAGTGCTTTGCCACACAACGCAAAAACTGTGTTGGGACCTTAAAGCATCTCCTCCTTGCACGCCGTTTTCCCGCTGCGAATGAAAATCTCGTTGAGGTGCAGGTGAAATCAGCACATTGATTTGATGGATGTAACCCGTTTTATCTACGCTTTGCTAAACTTGATTCGTTGCTGCTTTGCTTCGAGAGGATGAACAGCTATCGTTATGGTTATCGCCTGAAAATGGCTCTCGCATCAGAACTCCACACACAGGCGGTCTCTTTTACGTAAACCGTTCGACGCGCCCTTCCTGAGGGTTGTGGCTGACAATAACTTTTTCCCAAACCTTCAACTCATCCAAAATTACCCAACCGGAAGGTATTTTGCACCGATGCCACGATTTCAATGCACAACGATCGTCTCGAATCCTTTTCAGCAAAATACGTTCGTGGCAAACCTGGAGGGTCGTGCAGATTGTCTGGTTGTGGATCCGGGGCTCGAGCCGGAAAAAATTACGCAGTTTCTTGGTGAAAAAGATTTAGAGCCTGCTGCCCTGCTCATCACGCACGGACACAGTGATCACATCGGGGGTAATCACGCGCTCAAGGCCCGCTGGCCCGATTGCCCTATCATTGCGAGTGTCGGAGATGCGGTTAAATTAACCGATCCTCAACAAAATCTATCGGCCCAATACGGCCTGGCTGTGACGAGCCCCCCGGCGGACCAAACGGTCAGCGAGGGTGATTTGCTACAGATCGCTGGCTTTGAATTAGAAGTTCTAGAAATCCCTGGGCACTCGCCCGGACACGTCGTCTTTGTGTGGAAAGGAGCGTCCCCGATAGTAATATTCGGCGGAGACGTGCTTTTCGCAGGGAGCATCGGCAGGTGCGATTTTGCCGATGGAAATTTTGATCAGCTATCGCAAGCGATCCACGGAAAAATATTCACACTGCCGGACGATACGCTGGTTTTGCCTGGCCATGGACCGAACACCACGGTAGGCGATGAGAAAAGAGCGAACCCGTTTGTCGGCAGACCCGCGGGTTACCGGGACTGAGGCCGCTAGGGTAGCACGACCAAAGCGAATCTCGAGGCAACTAATATTTCCACTCCAGACCACCATAAAAACCATTGGCGATCAGCGTGTTGCCGGCCGAGACCGAATTTGAATCTTGTTGCACAGCCGTAACGGCAGAACTCACATTGGCGAGAAAGAGGCCGGTATAACCACCTCGAACATACCAATTACCGCCGATGTGGGCGTTGACCATCACGTTGGCTTCGCCAAAAAATGCAGCGAAATTCTTTGATTGTCTATAAGATGCCTCAGCACCACTGGATGGAACAACGCCGCCTTGAGCAATCCCATTTAATTTGGATCTGTTTACGGCATGATTGCCATAAATGCCGCCTTTTAGATTACCTCCAATCATTACTCCTCGGCAGACCGCCCAGAATAACTCACCTCCACCCTGAAAACCTACCAAGTTGTTGATCGTCTCGGTTCGAAGAGAGCCGGCAGTGAAATCAGTGCCGCCGGGATTTATTAAGCTAATTTGATTTTGATCCGTGTTAACATACGCCGCTTCCGTAAATCGAACATACCGTGGTCCAAGAATCCAAGCTCCGGTAAAGGGTGTTGTGGCAGCAACCCAGCGGAAGCGGGCATTCATCTCAAAGGCGTTTAAGGTAGAGGAAAAATTTGTCTTATTCGGGTTAGCAAATATGAATGTTGCAGGACTTTGGAGGGTGGCAGCACCATTACGATACGTTCTTGCTCCGGCTGCATTCCAATTAAATTCATTGGTCGGTCTTCCCACCCAGGTAATGTTACCGAGCCAGCCGAATTCCAGATCGAAGCTGTAGAAAAGATCGGCACTGGCTGATATTCGCATGCCGCCGGTCGGGGCACCGCTTTTGAATGTCGCCAAGGGTGGTGTCGCAGTGTAGTATTGCGGGACCTCGGAAAGGTTGTTTCGCTCCAACGCCAACAAGTCAATATTGAATCGCCAGTACGCGTCGCTGTATCGCTGGGTCGTAATGATCCGAGGTTGAACACCATTGGCCCAGACGCGTACCCAGCCAAAAGGATCCAACGCATCCTCGATCACGGAGCTATCCGCGAATGATTCGACAAGCTCATCATTGGTCTCGGAGGATTCCACGTTTTCGGTCGCATCCACACTGAGTTGGGGCTGATAACTGAGTGGTTGCCCAGTCGCCATCGCTTGCTGCCATAAATGATTAGAAATCGGAACTGTTTGCGCGGAGAGCGGACCACGTTGCAAAAAGACCGATCGCTGCACTGGGTCAGCACTCGATGTGGAAGCCGCACCACTGATCAGCAGGCCAGAAATGATAAATAACAGATGGGCCCGCAAAACGGTAAACATTGAGCAAATCGTCGAAGAGACGGATGGAAACATCATCAATTTAATTCCGCGTACCTTTTGCCTGGAAAAGGAAAGTCAATTGCGGTATCGACGCGACAGAATCACTAAATCAAGGAGAAACGGCAGGACCAATAAACTCGACCATGCCGTCGCAGGCCGCTCAGTCTCCCTATATTCGCAATGGACGATTTTCCTTGCAATTGCGCTACTGTGCTCAAGATGTGCTCAAGAATGCTGCCATCATCGCACCGGTGCAGCTCAAGATTGCTTGCTGGCAGTGCCTGCTACAGCACGCGTTAGGTGCTCGCCACCCCACCAGGAACAGCTAATGCGACTGGGCGGCCTGGATCGATGAGCCATCACTCGTGAAAGCGGGCAAATCGTCAGGAGGAAGAACCATCGGAATCTCGAGGGTGAACGTACTCCCCTCGCCGGCCGCGCTCTGGACAGCGATTTGTCCACCATGCTCGTTACAGATTTTTTGACTCACGCTCAAACCTAGTCCCGTGCCCCGACTTCCTTTGTTCGAAACAAAAAGCGTAAACATCTTATCCACCTCTTCAGGTGGGATGCCGCTACCATTGTCTTTGATGATTACCTGAACGATTTTTTTCTCTTTGCTCATGGCAGTCGAGACGGTCACGTGACCTCCATCCACATCCTCGCAAGCGTCCAGCGCGTTGGTCACTACATTGAGTACCGCTCGATGCATACCGTCGGGATCGAAAAGTAGTTCAGGCATTTCCTCATGAGCCTGCCAGCTGAGGGAAACACCCAATTCGTCGCTCCGAGATTGCATCAACTCAATCACGTCTGCAACCACATTATTCAGCGACGAAATCACCAACTGCGGTTCTCGTTCCTTGCTGAAGGTCAACATGTCAAGCACTAGATTGGAAATGCGACCTTGATTTTTTTCGACGATGTGCCAGCCGCGACGAGTCACTTCTTTGTCGTCATCTGCCAGTCCCATCTCGATGAGATAGCTGCCACCGCGGATCCCTTGGAGGATATTTTTAATATGGTGCGAGAGAGTAGCAATTGTCTGCCCCATCGCGGCGAGTCTCTCTGCCTGCAACATGGCCGAATAATAAGAGGTGTCCTCGACGGCAAGTGCTGCTTGGTGCGCGATCGCAATCATTAGCTTTAAATGTTCTTCACGAAATTTGTTACCCCCCTCTTCGACCTGCTGTGGTGGAGATGAGGTATCAATATAAATTACCCCCACTACACCGTAACGCCCCCGCATCGGCACACAAATCGCCTCCCTCACATCCATATTCAGAATGCTTGCACCTGTATCCCATCGCTTATCATCTTTTGCATTACTCGTAAGCACCCCTTCGGCATGCTCGGTCACATAATCGAGGATCGTTTTGCTGATCGAAATCGCTGCTCCACTCGAAACGCCCTCTCGGTTTCTTCTCACTTTCGGTTCCAGGGCTCCCGTTTCGTTGTTCACAAGCATGATACAACCCCGATTCGCCTCAACCCACTCAAAAATCAAGCCCATGATCCGATCGAGGAGTTCATCGATGTCTAGCGTATGACTGACGGCCAGCGCCGTGCGGTACATGACCTGCAAGTTGCTCCGAGCTCGTGCCAACCATGGACTCTCTAATCCAGTTACATCAGCCTGCAACAAAGAGCGACTACCCTCACTTTCGGTCATAGAGTGCAGGATTCTCGAATCGTCATTACGAGAGGAGGTCACAATGTCGACTTTACCATCAATCACCGCACTGGCCCCGCCCCCGGTGTAAAGCAATAGTGACCGCCCGAGTAACAACTGATCACCACTCTGCATCTCATGCGTCGAAACTGCGGTTCCGTTGACAAAGGTTCCGTTCGAACTGCCCATGTCTTGGATCGTGAATCCGCTTTCCGTTTTGCGTAACTCGGCATGACGGCGCGAGACTTCCGTATCCTGCAGACGGATATCACTCCGGACGTCGCGGCCGATAGAAAGCGTCGATTTTTCGAGTTCGAACCGCGTTCCGCGGTCACGCCCTTGAATCACAAAGAACGAAGGCAAAGTCTCCACCACTTTATATTGATGCTGTTTCGACTGCGTTCGCGGAGCCGTTTCTGATAGACTCCGCGGATCCATAATTGCCGGAGCAGGGGAACCCCCGCGGCGAACGGGCCCGGCACATTCAATTCTACGTGGAAGATGACCCGAATGATAGGCTTTCTTCTTGGTTTCACGCATTTACGGAAAAAGGAACACGTTTTAGCGCCTTGACGAATACCCCACTTGGCCCAAGAATTTTTAAGATCATTGCACGACCTCCTCCTTCCTCCAGATTCCACAATCCCTCGAAGAAAGCGACTATATGCACCTCCGCTCTCTGAATTTTAATCGCATTTACTGCACTCTCCTGCTGACCGCTGCAGCCATCGGCATTAAGGGTTATTCACACGCGGCGGATTCGGCCCGCGAACGCATCAGTGAGTCGGTCCGCATTTTAGCAGACGACACCATGGAGGGACGCGGCGTTGGAACTGCCGGTATCAATAAGGCCGCCGAATACATTGCGGAGCAATTCCGAGACATTGGCCTGCAGACCGAGATCATCGATCGTGGTCCTTTCCAGAATCTGTCGGTCACGACCGACGCTACCCGAGGTCCCGCATTAAAAAATCAACTTGGGTTTATTTTTCAACCGAAGGATGGGTCTGTTTCTCGATCAATCGAGCTCAAACTGGATGACGCCTTCACACCACTTGCGGCCGGCGGAAGCGGTTCTTTCGACCTTCCCTTGGCATTTGTCGGTTATGGCATCACTGATCAGCAACTGGATTATGATGACTATGCAGGAATCGATGTACGCGGCAAGTGTGTGATTATCCTGCGGCACCAACCTTTACGCGGTGATGTCCACAGCCCATTCGGAGCCGATCCCTCACGGCACGCCTACTTTCGAACCAAAATATCGAATGCCTATGCACATGGCGCAGCCGCGGTTCTGTTCTGCACCGATCAATACGAAATTGACCAAGAGACGGCTGAGGCGGATTCCCAGTGGCAGCGAGCCGTAGAGAATCTGGTCGCGGCACATGCCAAACGCGATGAACAAAATGAAGACCTACAAGCCGAGAGCGCCTACCGAGCCCAGGTAAACCTCGCCGCGAGGCAAATTGAAATTTTTAACCGGCAATTAATCGAAGCCCGCGATCCGTTGCTAGCGTTTACTCGCGCAGGAAGCGGAAGCCCGGATAGAAAGATGCCGATTTTCCACCTCCGCCGGAACGCCATCAATTCAATAATCTCCCAAGCGATCGGCAAAGAACTGGCAGAGCTGGAGCAATCCATCGACGAGACGGGAAAGCCTAACAGTCATCTACTAACCGGCTGGCGAGTCGAAGGTGAAAGCGGTGTGGAGCGGAATGTTGAACAGATTCGCAATGTCATCGGCATTCTCCCCGGTGCTGGTCCGCTCAGCGAGGAAGCGATTGTGATCGGCGCACACTATGACCACCTCGGTTACGGGGGCGATTCCTCAGCCTCACCCGGTCGACGCGAGATTCACAACGGGGCAGACGACAATGCGAGTGGCGTGGCGGCACTACTGGAAATTGCTCGCCGGCTAGTGGCGATCGGTAGACCGCTGCCGCGGAAAATCGTTTTTATTGCGTTCACCGGGGAGGAGCGTGGCCTCTTGGGAAGTGCGCATTACTTGAAGGATCCAGTCGTGCCTCTGAAGCAAACGATTGCCATGCTCAACATGGACATGGTGGGTAGGCTTCGAGACAATAAACTTATTGTCCATGGGACTGGAACCGCCGAGGAATTTGATCTACTCATTGAGCGCTTGAACGCCGGACACAATTTTAAAATTGTTAAAAAACCGAGTGGCTACGGACCGAGCGATCATGCATCCTTTTATGAAAAAAAAATTCCTGCATTGCATTTTTTCACTGGCGCTCACCAGGACTATCATCGGCCGGAAGACGATTTTGAAAAAATTAATATTGACGGGATCGAACGCGTTAGTCGAATGGTAGCCGATGCAACTCTCGCTATTGCAGAAACCGACGCGCGTCCGGCTTATAAAAAAACCAAACGACCCAAAGTCGCGGGTGGAAGGTGGCCTTACTTCGGCAGTCGACCCGACTATGGCTATGAAAAAACCGGGGTTCGCTTGAGTGGCGTCGCCCCTGGCAGTCCGGCCGAACGTGGTGGCCTCCGCGAGGGCGATGTGATGGTACGTTTCGGGGATGCCGACATTGCCACTGTCACTGATTTCGCGCAGGTCCTTGGCCGTCACAAGGCCGGCGACAAAGTCGAGATTGTGATCGAGCGGGACGGAAAAACCGAAACCGTCTTCGTAATACTCGATCCACCGCGGAAATAAATCATCATGCCGTAGCGTGGTTCGTTACGCTCGGCGATTGCAAGCGTTGGCTGGCATGCTGTCACTGCCGACGTCCCCCGCGAAAACGCTCGAATCGCCCTGGCAAATTGCTTGGCAAAACGTTAGACTCCCCCGCCCTCACCTCGGGGAACGTTAGTTTTTTCACCCTCCTCGGTTTCACAGAGGCTCCATGATTCGCACGCTCGTTCCAATATGGTTTGCCCTCGTGGCAGCCTTACTGCACACGACAGGTCACGCACAGGCGCCCGTGATTGTAGAGAATGCGCCCAATATTTATCCGGAGCCGATTGACCTGGATGCGTGGGTCGATCAACAACCTAATTCCTGGTCTGGCGGTGGATACGGTTACGGATACGAACCGGGATACCACGATAGTGGGTCATGGTGGCCGAGTTGGGATGATTTAAATCCCTTCGGATCCGCGCAAGATGATTATCTCGCGGATGCGACGCTCAACGCGCCGTGGTCATGGACGCTTTTGCCGGATGAGCTTATTTATCGACCCGAATTAGCAAGCCTCCATACCGCAAGATTAGCGATCTCTGCATTGAATATCAAAGGGTTTGATCCGGTCGGCTTGCCGGGCGGTAACAACTGGTATTGGGACAGTACCCTTGGTGCCCGGGTCGGAATTATTCGCTACGGATCACCTAACGGTTCTTATCCTCAAGGATTCCAATTCGATGTCGAAGGAGCCGTATTCCCGCGGGTCGACAGTGACGGCAGTACGCTGATTGCCACCGACTATCGACTCGGACTTCCAGTCAGTTTCGGTTGGCGACGGTACCAGACAAAGTTCGGTTTTTACCATGTCAGTTCGCACATGGGTGATGAATACCTAATTAATACCGGACAGCAAGCGATTAACAATCGGATCAATTACGTAACCAACTCAATCGTCTGGGGCAATTCGTATCAATGGAACGAGGCGATTCGAACCTACATCGATGCGGCTTGGGCGTTCAATTTTGATGGGGGGGCTCGGCCCTGGCAGTTTCAGTTCGGTGCCGAATACAGCCCAATTTGTGCGACCGGATTTCGCGGATCACCTTTCGTAGCCGCCAACGGACACATTCTTCAGGCCCTTAATTGGGGCGGCAACATCGTCTTTCAAGTTGGATGGCAGTGGCGGGCCAAGAATTATGGCAACCTGCTACGATTCGGTTTTCAGTACCTTGAGGGCATGACGCCTCGCTACGAGTTCTTCCAAAACAGCGAACGGCAACTCGGTCTGGGTCTCTGGTACGACTTCTAAGGCTGATCGACAGCATTTTGGGCTACCGGCCTGGCTGCATCTGCAAAAATTCTCGCATTTTTGATCAGAACTCTCTCTAATGATTGCTCGTATAGGCGAGCCAGGGCTGGGGCTTGGCCTGCGGGCAAGCACTTTCGAACGGAGAATGCCTGATGCTTTTCAAATTGTTCGGCCAAAATAGCGATCATAAAAATCAAAGACATCAACCGAATCTGAAGATCGAGTCTCTTGAAGCGCGACAACTTCTCGCTGCGGATACTCTTGCCAATGGCGATTTTTCAGCCGGGCTCTCCGGCTGGGTCGAGGAGAGCAGTGTCACGGCCAGCGCAACGGTTGCCGAGGTGAACGGCAACCCGCAACTTATTCTACAGCCCACAGAAGAGGGAACGGCACGCATTTCCCAGCAGGTCGCTGTCGAGGGCGACACCGAGTATCAACTCACCGGTCAGATCTTCTCTGCCGACGGAGCCTACGGGTACCTGGGGGTCAAAGGATTTGACGGCAAGTGGTCCGAGGTAAGTGCCGGAGATAACGTTTCGGGCCAGTACACCGTATCGTTCACCACCGCTGCCGATGCTGAATTTGTTACCATCTACGCGCAGGCCTACAAGCAGCAGGCGGGGTCGGTCGGACTCGATGCGGTGCAACTGCTGCCGGCCGACAGCGAGTTGCCCGTTGAACCAATCACACCGCCTGTTGATCCACCGGCCAGTGAAC
>DLCF01000038.1 GCA_002480485.1 Planctomycetaceae bacterium UBA7805 | reverse complement strand
CCGGCGGAACTATTTTCTAGATTGGATGTCCAAAGCCATGAAAAATTTGCGATGGGCGCTTCTTTGCCTCCCGCTCATGCTTCAAACCTGCATCAACTCCAAGAATGTGGAGGGTGGCGATGCGTTCCCCTTCACTGCGATTGTACTTCGCGATAACACGCCCGTTCGCAGTGGCCCGTCTCACGAAGATTATGCGACCGACAATTTGCATCACGGACAAAGAGTCGAGGTATATCGGCATGACGCGGGAGATTGGTATGCCATTCGACCGCCGCGCGGCAGTTTTTCTTGGGTGCCGGTCGAGTGCATCAAAATCGGTGAAAATAACTTGGCAGAGGTGATGGTAGAGGGCGCAACGGCCCGGGTCGGCAGTCGCCTTAGTGACCGTTTCGACCAGCAACAAGTCCATCTACGTCGGGGAGAATTTTTACAGATACTCGGGGAGCGGAAATTTATTGACCCCCAGAGTGGTCAACCGCAAACCATGTTTAAAGTCTCGCCACCGAGTGGTGAATTCCGTTGGATATTCGGTCCAGACGTTGCCGACACACCCGGTAAAGGTGCAGCGACGGAGTCGACTCTACGCGGTACAGTTCAGCTTCAAGACTACCAATCGCCTGCACCCCCCTCGGGTCAAATCGGATTGGTCTCCGGATCGCCGCGGATTTCTGCGGTTGACTTGAGTAGTCAGCGAATGGATCTAGCGCTTTCTTTAATCGTTTCAGGGCCGGTCGCCGACTGGGATTTTAACGCGCTTAAGAAACGAGCCGATCAACAACTCGGAGAAGCTCAGACAGCACTTGAGCGCGGTCAAGCCCGTTTGGTCATCGATGAAATCACTCGGTTTGAGGAACTCAAGCAGAATTATCTCTTGCTTACTTCAAAAACATCTGCCGTGAATCTACCCCAAGGCAACCCGGTTCCGCTGGCGGTCTCACGGAACAATCCTCTTGAAAAAATTCCTGATTTCTCCGGGGTTGGTCGATTGACACCTGTCGTTTCCCGTCGAAGCGGGGCGCCGAAATTCGCGCTAACTGATGTCAAAGGAAACGTGCTGATGTTTGTCAGCCCGGGTTTGGGAGTCGACCTACAACCGCACGTAGGCAAAGTGATTGGTGTGTCCGGATCTCGTGGCTACATGCCCAGACTCAAAAAGAACCATGTAAATGTAAGTCAGGTAGAGCGTCTGGCACCCACCGCCCTGCTCGCGACACTTCCGGGCGAACGAACGCCTCGCCGCTAAGACGGCACCAATCTTTGCCGGTGAGTGTCTTATCAGGCAGCATGCTGCTGCACACCGTTCAGGGCGCTGCAGGCGGTGCGGGTAATGCTATCAGCATTAAACCCGTGTTATCTTTTTCCCGCAGTTTTCACTAACGCGATGCAGCTAGCAGTTCGCGTCGTATCCGGAATTATTCGGGCATGGCAAGTTTGCCAAAATTAACTGACCACAACTGCTTTCCTAAGCCGAATAATTGGAACAAGAACAATCAGGTAGGCCTAACTCCGGCTTGGCGATACAGGCGAGCGGAAACTTGCGCTTTTTGTATTAATTTTTATTTCGACCGAATCGCGATTAAATCATCCGAGGTTTCATTTGCTCTGCTCGTCGAAGAAGCCATCGAAAACGGTTTTGCTAGTGGCATTATTGTGGTGCAACTTTGGTATGCTCCAGCAGACCTATGCGGCATCCCCTTTTTTTCTACGCGGTAGTGCAGACAAAAAACAAGCTGTCTCCGAGATACCCTTCAGCAGACTCGATGCGGCGGCAAAACGAAAAGTCAATTCAGTGGTGGAAAACACGAGCGTTTTTAAGCGGATGACGCCACAGATTATTGACTGCGATCCACGTTATTACATGTTTCTGATTCGCCACCCGGAGGTCATCGTAAGCATCTGGCAAATGATGGATGCAACCGACATGCGAATCACGCGCAAGGGTCCGCTGGTATTTAACGCCGACGACGGCGAGGGCACCGTTGGTACGCTCGAATTTCTCTACGGGGACCAGAAAGTCCATGTTCTGTACGGTGAGGGCGCTTACACCGGTAGCCTGACTAAACGGCCCATTCGTGCTGATTGCCTGCTGGTGCTACACTCTAATTTCACAACCGATAAGTCAGGACGAACCTTTGTGAAAACCCAACTCGATATGTTTGTTGATGTAAAAAATGTGGGTGTTGATTTGATCGCTCGAACTTTCCAGCACATGATCGGAAACACCACCGATCTGAATTTTGCGGAGACCGCTAATTTTATCACAAAACTTTCAAGGACGACTGAGGAGAATGGCCCAGGCGTACAGCATCTGGCAATGCGACTGACTGAAATCAACGAGCCGACCCGCCGCGAATTCGCGAGACATGCAGGAGCGGTATTTCAACGTGCAAGAGGCCGCGATGGAGAACCGGTCGCGCCAGTGAAGTTATCCCCATCAAATACGCAGGCCGTCTCCCTACAGATCCCAGGGGCTGCCCCTACATTGCCTGAACCGGTAGTGACGAATTAGACAGGGAATTGAGCGAGCGCCAACTCTTTCAGACCCTTCAAATCTAACTTTCCTGTTCCAAGAACCGGAATTTCATCGACCCGATGAAAGCTATCGATCGATGGGATCCACAGCGTTGGAATTCCTGATTCGGCAAGTTTACGACATACTTCCTCGGGCGACTGGTTGAGTTGCGTATACAACACAACAATACGCTCGCCCTTGCGTACATCTGGAACTGCTGTGACCACGACCTCTTTCTCATGTTCCTCATCGTGATCGCCAAAAAGTAATTCCGTAATGGCATCTTCGATTTTAAGATGCGGGACCATCTCGCCGCCGATCTTTGAGAAACGACTCTCGCGGCCGGTAATCCAAATAAAGCCATCTTTATCAATGCGGGCGATGTCACCGGTTGTATACCAATCGCCTCGCATAACCGCGGCCGTCTTTTCCGGGTCGTTCAAATATCCTTTCATCACGTTGGGGCCACGGAAGAGCAACATACCCTCACTATCGGGCGGCAAGTCTTCCCCCGACTCGCGATCAACAGTCTTTGCGTCAACCCCTGGAATCGATCGTCCGATCGTTCCCTCACGCACCCCATCACCGGGATTGCCCCGCGCCCGACTCGGCGGAATATTGACGGCGGAAAGCGGCGACAATTCCGTCGTTCCGTAACCTTCAATCGGTCGAATACCGAACTTTTCCTCAACTGCATCGGCCAGTTCTACCGGCAGTCGCTCCGCACCGGTCACTAGGACATCAACGTGCTCAAAGTCCGATGCGTCACACCGCCGCCAATAGCCCCGCAGAAACGTGGGTGTCGCAAGCACAATGGTGGCACCGTGTCGAGCGCAAAGCTTACCTACTTCTCGCGCTTCAAGCGGGGAAAAATGATAGATACCTTTAGGTGGAAGCGTCAGAACCGTCCAAAGTGTAATCGTATAACCGAACACGTGAAAAAAAGGTAATATACCCAGCAAAACATCGCGTTGTCCGAGATGCACAATTTTATCTACCGCTTCAATATTTGAACCGATATTTCCCACCGTTAGCATCACACCCTTCGGCTCTCCTGTTGAACCGGACGTAAAAATTATCGTGAAGAGGTCTTCGTCGCTTAAATCTGCAATGCCGCAATGACGGGCGAGAAGGCCTACCGGAAGTAATACAGCCTGTAGCGCACCGATAATTTTGTCCCCGAGCGTCACCTGCTCTCTGAAGTCCTCGAGAAATACAACCTCAGCATCAATTTTCAGATCTAGCTTCTCCATCACGCGACGACTGGTCAGTACGCGACGGATCCCTGCCTCAGCAATGCAGTGATTCAAAACATCGGATGAAAGCGTGTAATTGAGATTTACCGGCACGCGGCGGCAAAGAGGTATCGCCGCGTTGACAACTGCCGAGGGAACCGAAGGCGGCAAAAGTAAGCCAACGCAGCGTTCATCATCGGCAAGCAACGCACGAAGCAACGCTCGACGGAGGACAAGCGTCTTGATAAGTAACCCTCGGCCCGTCAGTTCGCTGTTCAGGTCAGCAATCTTGGAACGGCTTCCCACCGAGCGACACATCTTGATAAAAATGAGGGGGAGATTCATCGAAGACCTCGGCATCGTTCACCATACGCCCCAAGCATAACGGCCTATCATACGACTGGGTAGACCAAAACGCTGCCAATTGCAACGATCCGCGCCTTATGGCACGATACATCCGTTACACGTCAACGAACTTTGACGAGGTCGATCGTCTGTTACGAAGCAAATGAGGGAAGCGGCATGGCAAGAGGCAAAAAGGCGGAGAGAGCGACCTGGTGTGGTTTTGACCTGAGCACCACTGGCCTTGCCCTAGGGGTTCGTAATCAGTCTGGAAAAGAGGCGTACGCTCATACGCCGATTCGCGGTGCGACGAGGTGGCACGGCCAACCCGCGTTCAAACTCGATCAGGTTCCTCGGATGTTGTTCACCTTACTCTCAACACTTGAAAAACATGGCTGGGAATTCCGCAAGCCGTTCGTATCGTTCGCGGTTCGACAGCACGACATGGTGCTTCTCGGCAAAAAAAATCAACTCCTAATGCCTGCGCTAAGCTGGCAGTGCAATGCGGCAACCGAGGAGACGCGGCAATTAACCGAACGGGGCGTGGATCGACAGGTAGGTCGCATCGAACCACGATTCATCTTGCCGAAACTTGCGTGGGCGTTGGCTCAGGAACCGACTCTGAAAAAAGAACTATCGCATGTGATGACAACTGGCGACTGGATCGCCGAACGCCTAACCGGTCGGGCAAGATTGAGCACATCGGATGCCATCAGCAACGGCCTGCTTGATCAAAAGACAAAAAAGCTCGCGGAAAGTGCCATCCGAAAAGGAAAATTGCAACCCAAATGGTTCCCTCGAGTGGTGCAAAGCGGACGGTCGGTAGGCCGTGTGAGCTCACACCCATCCGTTCAAGCCGAACCGGGTTGGCAAGAGGTTTGCGATCGATTATCCGGTGGTCAGCTCATTGCCTCGTTAGGCGACAATCATGCTACGGGTGTTGGATGCGGTCTTTCCGAGAGAGACTACAGCACGATCGTCATCTCGGCTGGCACCAGTGGCACCATTAACCGCGTCTGTCCGCCGAGAGCGGAATTAGCGGGTGAGGCAGCCTGCTTTGAGTTCTACAAAGATCGTATGCTGCTGATGATGCTGCCCGATTGCTGCAGCTGGTATGACGCGTTTGTGGATCATCATGCCAGAAATTATGCCGGAGAGCTTGATCAACTGAACCGTTTGGTTGCAAAGGCGGACCTCGCCATGCTCCACCGCATTTTTCCAGGGATCGACGGCGGACAAGGGCCTCCGAACTGGCGATCTCTCTCAGTCGGCGAGCGGGCCGCGAGCGTGCAAGCATCGATCATGTTTGAGCTTTTGCAACTTGCCTCGAAAATGATAGCCGAGGCTCCCGAGGCCGGACCAGTGAAACGGTTCGTATTGACAGGTGGCCTGAGCCAGTCGCGTTTTTTTCAACAGGCCTTTAGCTGTGGAGTAGAGCAACTGGTACCCGGTGTGCGAGCTGAAATTAGTGCCCGAAAGGGTCCTCTTCGATTTCAGACGGCCGCTTACGGCGGGCTGATCAACGCGATGCGAAGTAAAGACCCAACGAAGGCCACGTCGCTTTGTCCCACACAACCAGCCGCCTCACCACCGGCGCGGCGCGAGGCTTATCTTGACTACTTCTTCCGCAGTTGTGGTTTGGGCCGCTAGCGAACCGTGGCACTCAGCCTGGTGGCAAAAAACGCCGGAGTCGCGGATCATGCCGGTCGCTCCAGAATCTTTGGAAATTGTTCCCTCACTGCTGCCGGCTCCGTGTTTGCTAGCCTTGCATGCTTACGATAGATTGCCCCGATTAGCGTTGCTACCATAATCGGTACTTGATACTCTTCCAAGCTGCTAGTTAGCGGGTAACGCGATATATGACTCGGCAGATTGATAAATTCGTCGGGCAAAGCTATTCGACACCTCGTCATCCGACGCAACGAATTCTTGCTCGGCAAATCTCTCGTGACAGCATCGCGCGTTGTCGAATACAACATTGAAAAATGCAGCCGAAACCGGTTTGCTTAGCGGTGTGAAATGGCTCAGATTTGCAGTCAAAAAAATCTGGGCCA
>DLCF01000083.1:7410-16289 GCA_002480485.1 Planctomycetaceae bacterium UBA7805 | reverse complement strand
CCTTTGACTTTTCGCTTGAGTCCCTCGGCCCGCTCTTGAAACTCGGCCAGCCGCCGCAGAATGACTTCCAGTGCACCGCCCGCCTCGCCGGCCCGGATCATATTGACGTACAATCTGTCAAAGGCCTTGGGTGATTTGGTCATCGACTCCGAGAGCGTCGAGCCGGATTCAATCTCTTCACATGTGTCTTGGAGGCTGTACTTCAGTCGGCCTGCCTGCGCCTGGCCCTCAAGAATTTTCAGGCTGCGGAGAATCGGCAGCCCGGCGTCCTGCAGAATCGAAAGCTGTCGGGTAAACGCCGTCAACTGTTTGCTGCCGACACCGCCGATTACGATGCCCCGTTTTTTCTTGGCCCCGGCACCCCCTGCTCCCGCCGTGGCAGCCTGAGTTTTGCGACTCTTCTTAACGGCTATCTTCGTGACGAAGTAGCCCATTTTTCGAATGGTGGCCTGCGCCTCTTCCTGATTCTCGGCATCAATGACGTCGCGGATCTCCTGACCCGTCGCGTCCATTGCCTCAAACTGAAAAGTGGGCATCTGCTGTTCCTTATTTGCGCGTAAAGGTGCGGGTCGCAATACCGCACTTTAACTCTACGTCTGTGCCCCGACCTCTTATTTTGCCACTTGTCCTCTCTACGGTTGTGGTGGCGTCACACAACACCACGGAACCGTGGGAGCCGCTGAGGATGATACCAAAAAAAGACCTAAGAGTGCAAATTTCCCGCCAGCAGAATAAAAGCCAGCCGGCATGTTCATCCAAAAGTAGCCTCGCTGCCCGCATAAAACGTTTAACCGTCGAGAATCGTCTCACGAATCACCTCTTCGACCGTGGTAAGGCCCTCAAAGGCCCGCTCAAGACCGGCCTCCCGCAGGGCTACCATGCCGTTACGACGGGCGGCGTCGCGGATTAGTTCCGTGGAACCACCGTCGATAATCAAATCCTTGATTTCATCATTCACACTCAACAGTTCATACAGTCCGACTCGACCACGATAACCGGTATTGTTGCAATTATCACAGCCACGGCCTTTGAAAATTTTCTTGCCCTCAACATCCTTGGCCCCCAATTCCAGCTCGGAAAGCAGTTCCGGAGTCAACGCCGTTTCTTCCTTGCACTTATCACAGATTCGGCGGACCAGCCGTTGGGCCAGAATTGCTTCAAGCGTGGCGGTGATCAAAAACGCAGGGACACCCATATTTTTCAGCCGCGTGATTGTACTCGGGGCGTCATTGGTATGCAGCGTGCTGAAAACCAGGTGACCGGTCAGCGATGCCTGCACTGCAATTTCGGCTGTTTCGAGATCGCGAATTTCACCCACCAGAATTTTATCCGGATCCTGACGCAGGATCGCCCGAAGGCAAGCAGCGAAGGTGACCCCGATCGAACTGTCAATCGGGCATTGCACAATACCGTCGATGTCGTACTCAACCGGGTCTTCAGTCGTGATCAACTTATCTTCAACCTTATTCAATTCCACAAGCGCCGCATACAACGTGGTTGTCTTCCCTGAACCGGTCGGTCCGGTGACCAGCACAATTCCGTTTGGTTTGGTGATCCGATCCCGAAATCCCTGAATCACCCGCGGGTTCAGGCCAAGATTCACCAGATCAAGATCAACATTCGTGCGATCCAAAATCCGCAGCACCACGCTTTCACCGAACATCGTCGGCAGCACTGAAACCCTGAGGTCCACCGGGTGCCCCCCGACCGATAATTCAATACGACCGTCTTGAGGCATCCGCCGCTCGGCAATGTCTAGATTCGACATCACTTTAATCCGTGTGGTGATCGCAAACGCGAGATGCCGCGGGGGCGGCACCATTTCATACAGCACGCCATCCGCCTTTACGCGGATCCGGAATTCATCCTCGAACGGCTCGAAATGCAAATCGCTCGCGCGATCTTTAATTGCCAGCAACAGTACCATATTCAGTAGCTTCCGCACCGGGGCACTGTCGGCAATTGCCTCAACACTCGTCAAATCAATCGGACCATCGCCCTTGGCACTGTCGACCGCTGCTGAAAGTTGTTCATCATCTTCCATGTCAGCCACGAGTGTTTCGAAGCTCTCGCTTGAAGAAGCGTAATATCGCTCAAGCGCGGCGTTCACACTTTGTTCGGTGGCCACAACCGGTCGGACTTCGTAACCGAGAAACGTACGCAACTCGTCTAGAATAGAAAGCTTCTGCGGATCGCACATTGCGATCGTGAGCACGCTGTCCTTAAGCGAAAGGGGAATAATGCGATAGAGCTGTGCCATCGGCTCAGTGATTTGAGCCAGCACATCGGCTTGGAGAGTCAAATCTTCGAGCTTGACCACCTGCAGGCCCATCTGCTCGGCCAATGCCTCGGCCAATTGGACATCCGTGATCAAATCAGCCTCCATAGCCAATTGACCGATCATTTCGTCGGGACGCTGTTCCTGCTGCTCAATGACCAGTTTCTCGAGCGCTTGCTCATCAAGAAAGCCAAGATCAACGAAAATCTGACCTAGTTGCCGGTGTGCCATGGAGCTTCGTCAGGGGTTTGCTAATTTGTTGTAAGTTGTGATTCTGGGCAGTTATTCGACAATCTTTTCTTCGTCCTCAAATACACCTCGCTCCGCATTGGCAATCCGTTCGGCCAACTCCGCGGCATCATTTGCTTTTCCGAGAATGTCTTCTCGAGCGACTACATCCTCCTGCCAAAGCTTGAAAAGGGCATCATCCAGTAACTGCATGCCATGCTTAGTTCCGGTCTGTATTGCGCTGTTCATCCGAAAGGTTTTGTTTTCACGAATCAGATTCGCTACGGCCGGTGTCATCACGCACATTTCATAAGCGGCCACTCGACCGCCCGTTTTCCGCGGCAAGAGAGCCTGTGACAGAATGCCAATGATGGAAGTGGAAAGCTGAGTTCGGATTTGCTCCTGCTGATTGGTCGGAAAGGCATCGATAATCCGGTTCACCGTGCCCTGGGCTCCGGTCGTGTGAAGCGTACCGAACACCACGTGACCGGTCTCTGCAGCGCTGATTGCCGCCTCAATTGTTTCAAGATCGCGCATTTCACCGACAAGAATCACATCCGGATCCTGTCGGAGCGCTCGCCGAATTGCCTCAGCAAAATTCGGGACATCCACACCCACTTCGCGTTGGTTGATCGTCGACTTCTTATGCGTGTGCGTGAATTCAATCGGGTCTTCGATGGTGATGATGTGGTGCGATTCATTCTCATTGATGTAATTAATCATGCTCGCCAAGGTCGTACTTTTACCAGACCCGGTGGGGCCTGTTACGAGAAAGAGGCCACGAGGACGACGACAAAGATTTTCGCAAACACGTGGCAGACCAAGCTTGTCCATCGTCAACAGATCGGTGGGGATCAGTCGCAGCACCATGGCCACCTGACCCTGCTGTTTGAAAACAGAAACCCGGAATCGAGCTCCGTCGCCGAACGAAAAACCAAAATCTGCACTGCCGACCTCCTGCAATTCATTCTGCCACCGATCGGGTGTAATGCTTTTCATCAGCGCTACGGTGTCTTCTGGCTCGAGGACCTTTGTTTCCACTCTTCGCAGGCTGCCATCGAGACGCAGTACCGGGGGTTGCCCAACCGTGATGTGTAAATCACTTGCCCCCTGCTTGATTACGGCTTGCAATAATTTTTCGATCAGGATCGTCGCCACGTGTCTACTCCTTCACAATCAAGCATTTCTTCGTCATTCTCAATCATTCACATCTTCATCCTTTTTAGCCACTCGATAAACCTCGTCGAGCGTTGTCATGCCTTTGCACACTTTGTCGATCCCGTCCCAATAAAGTGTTTCTAACCCCTCCTTGATCGCCATCCGACGAATGTCCTGGGTCGAGGCGTTCTCAAAGGAAAGTTGGCGAATCTTCGGCGTCATTTGCATCAATTCATAAATTCCGATCCGCCCCCGGTACCCCGATTGCTGACAATTACCGCATCCCTTGCCTTTCATAAAGGTTGCTTTTTTGGCACGCTCGGGCGATATACCCGCGGCCTCGAGCACCGTACTGCTAGGCTTGAAGGGGGTTTTGCACTTGGTGCAGACCACGCGGACCAGACGCTGCGCGAGTACCGCCATGATACTGCTGGCCACCAAATAGTTGGCTACCCCCATATCGACCAGCCGGGTGATTGCACTCGGCGCATCATTCGTGTGCAGCGTGCTGAAGACGAGATGGCCGGTGAGCGATGCTTGAATGCCCATTTCCGCTGTCTCTGTGTCGCGCATCTCGCCCACGAGAATAATATTAGGGGCCTGCCGCAACACCGCGCGGATAATTCGGGCAAAGTCGAGACCAATATTGTGCTTCACCTCCACCTGATTGATTCCGGGGAGATAATATTCAACCGGATCTTCTGCCGTAATAATTTTTCGCCCCGGACTGTTGAGCTCATTGAGGGCGGCATACAGTGTGGTTGTTTTCCCGGAGCCCGTGGGACCTGTCACAAGAAAGATGCCGTTCGGTCGTTTAATCAGATTATGGAATGCCTGAAATGCTTTCTCACTCAAGCCCAACTGCCGCACACCGATTTTGATATTGTCTTTGTCGAGCAACCGCATCACGCAACTTTGGCCATGGTTTGTGGGCAGCATGCTGACCCGCATGTCAAGCTCTTTCTCTCCGACAGTGACCTTGATTCTGCCATCTTGTGTCCGGCGGCGTTCGGCGATGTCCATATGCGCCATGATCTTCAACCTGGAGAGTAGGGCGCCAAGCAAACGCCGCGGCGGACTGTCACGCTCGACCAGAACACCATCAATTCGATAACGAATCCTGATGCGATCCTCAAACGGTTCGATGTGAATGTCTGATGCCCGCAATTGCACTGCCTCGTTAATGATCAGATGAGCCAACCGCACGATGGGTGCACTGGTTTCATCGATCTCTTCGTCTTCACCGCCCTCTTGCAGGGGATCGGTTTCGGTGAAATCAATCGCCGTGTCGGTAAAATCCTGCAACATCGAATCGGCACTCTCGCCTTCAATCGCACCGTAATACGTGTTGATTGCCTGCAGGATATTCTCGCGTGGCGCTACTGCAATTTCGATTTTACGGTTCAAGATGAATCGCAACTTATCGAAGGCATCGAGATCAAGCGGGTCGCTCACAATCACACGAAGGGCATCTTCCTCCTCCGCCATCGGCAGAATGACATTTTCCCGCGCAACTGACTCGGGAACCAATTCAATCACTGCCGGCGGGATGGTGATTTCATCGAGATTGATAAAATCGAGGTGATGCTCGGCGGCGATCGCTTGCATGACCTCATCCCCGGTTACGTAACCGAGGCGAATCAGAGCATCAGAGAGATTTGTACCCGATCCACGGGACATCGACTCAGCCTCGTCAAGCTGATCGGGGCTGATCGTACCCTGGCGAATCAGAATTTCGGTGAATTTTGCCATGCCTCTCCCGGCCCTCACCGCTGGATCAAGGTGCAGAAGGCTATCACACGCCACCACACATCGGATGTTTGGTCACAGGTGCCGCTCTGTTCCAGGGCGACCGAGAAATTACCGCCTCACGATCGGGAAGCAAACGCTCAGCCGCTCACTCAAAAAAACCTAACCCTTTTCATGGACTAGACTAATTGGCAGCCTTCCCGGAGTCAACCATCAGCAGAGCCTGTGCCGTGACGGCGATCATGCCTCCGGGTATGCCGCCTCACTGTGGCAGACGTTCCTCCCGACTTAGCCTTTTAAAGCCACCGGAACCCGATCCACTTTTGCGGCCAGGATGAAATCGTTCTCCGACAGGCCACCAATCGCATGGGTCCAGAGTTCGACCGACGCATTGCGGTAACCGGCAATATGGAGGTCCGGATGGTGCCCGTCCTCCTCAGCAACCTGGGCGACTTTGTTGAAAAAGTCGATCGCGGCCATAAAATTTTTAACCGTAAAATCTTTGCGGATACGCTGCCCGTCCGGCGTTAATTCCCAACCCTCAAGTTTCTCGAGTTGCGCGACAGCTTGCTCCTTCGTGTAAGGTTCAACACCGCCTTCGCAGGGGAGGCACTTTTTTTGAGTCAACTGATCACAGGACATGGCTTCCATCAGAGAAACTCCTTGAGGAAAAATGTTTTGTCAACACACGAGGGCGGGCACCCTGATTCCATTCAGGATTATTCCTGCTTACCACCGCCTCGTCAATCACCGACAAAGCGGGCCGCTTTTTCCTGAGCGAACAACCGAGATGACGCACAGCTTGTCGTAGAGTCCCAACGATCCCAAGACCAAAAGTCAAAACCACATAACCGTTGGTAGCTGAAATGCGGTGATAGCTCCGACCGCGAAATGAAACGCGGTGATAATTCGCACTTTGTTGACTACCGAAAGAAAATGATCTGTCTAGCTCACTCTCATTGCGCGGGCAGACA
The DNA here is from genome assembly GCA_002480485.1 of Planctomycetaceae bacterium UBA7805. Classification (GTDB taxonomy): domain Bacteria; phylum Planctomycetota; class Planctomycetia; order Pirellulales; family UBA7805; genus UBA7805. Next base: position 9,902 of record DLCF01000083.1, on the reverse strand, counting down.
GGCAGCAGGCCGCGCCTGCAAGTGTGCCCTAGCAGGTCCGTGGAGCGGTCAGAAGATCGATCGCCAGCAGCAGCACGAAGACAAAAATACTCGATACGATAACACTCATTCGGTTTCCCCCGCTAAAACGCTTTCCATGCGTAAAGTGATTCCCCGCGACACGACTATCGGCCGATAACCGATTTGTTAGAGAGTTAGTTGCCTTGAGGCAATGCCGAGTCACAAAAAAATGCGGGTTTTTCATAAAAACTGAAAAATTACCCATTTAGCCGCCAAAAATCCCGGTGGCGTACCAGATTCGATTCCTGCCTCGATGGATGCTAAACGCATAGAGCGGGTGCGATCCGGCCACCGATTTCCAATGGCCCGCACTTTGCCGCCACGCATCAACGCAACCGAGGCAAGCGGTAAGGAGCGGTTCATCGGGCCAACTCTCGGCACAGATCTCCACTGGCGGCTTGCCCCCGATTTGCGCCCAGATCTGCTCAAACCGTGACTGCCACTGCTGGTGTCCCTGACGCTCCAGACGCGCTTGCCGATGGCTGTGGTCTGACGCGGCTTTACGCAAGATAGGTGAGAGCACGCCAGTCGTGCTTCGGGGTGCCTCCGGATGCATGCGAATCGCATAAATCATCATCCGCTCGGCGAGCGTGCCGGGCGGCAGGCCAAGCAACGTTCGTACGGACGAAGGCGATTCAAAAGCGGTCACATAATAATTCGGCTTGATGAAAGGTAGACCGGCGGTTACTTGGCCATGGGTGGTGGATACAGGATCAGACAAATCGACTACGGCCAGTCCGCCGTGCCGCTGCAGTATCTCAAAATCCGGCAATCGTAGCAGCACTTGCTGTTGGTCGTCGACTGTAATGGTGTAATGCATGGGCAATCGAACGCAAACAAATTCACTGAGCAGACGACTCACATCGGGCTGAGCGGCTGTCTCAGTGATAAAGCGACGTTGCCGCCAGTCGTCGGTGGCCACGGAGAAGTGAATCAATAAGTCTTTTTTTACCCGCAGCGCCTCGGCGCGCGCTTGATGGTAATCAGTTAACCATTCAACACTTTGGGTATTCCTTTTTGAGAGAGATGCTGTAATTACCGTCAGCGGACTACCTGCCCCGCCAACCTCTGTTTGGGCGTTGCAACCAGTGGGACGGAATCCATAAAATTTGCGGCCCCTTCCCTCGATGGCTCCCCAACTGATCGGTGTTTTGTTGGATTGCGATAACTCAGGGCAATGAGGCTGCTCATCCGTTGCCGAATGCTTGCCCGATGTCGTCTGGTTACAACACAGATTTAACGACAAAACACGATCCGAGGGCAAACAAGAGAGGGTCTTGATTGAGTTTAAATTTCGTGATGAATGAAGCACTGTTGGCATCCACTCACTGCAGATCCCGAAGTTCAGGCTCAGGGAGATCAAAAAGCTTAGGTAGACAAAAAATCGGCTCCCGAGAAGCATGGCGTCATCCGCTATCAGTAAACATCTCGGAGATAACGCTTCTCGCGTTTTAATTTTGCTACATAGTCCGCGACATCATCGGAATTTTTATCACCATGGGTCGCAATAATCTCATGTAAAGCTGCATCAACATCTTTTGCCATCCGCGTAGCATCACCACAGACATAGAAATATGCTCCCTCTTCAAGCTGAGCATAAATATCTCTGCCATTCTCGATCATGCGATGCTGGACGTAAATTTTTTCAGCCTGATCACGTGAGAACGCAAGCTGCAGCCTGGTCAACAGACCGCTCTTGCTCATCGCCAATAATTCATCTTCGTAAATAAAGTCGCATTCTCGGTGTTGATCACCAAAGAAAAGCCAGTTTGAGCCTGTCGCGCCAATCTCTCGACGTTCCTCGAGAAAAGCACGGAAAGGAGCTAATCCAGTCCCCGGACCAACCATGATCATCGCCGCGGAATTGTCTTGAGGAATGCCAAACGATTTGTTTTTCATTGGGAAAATTTCGACTTTTTCTCCCACCGCGGCCTGATCAGCCAAATAAGTCGAACAGACACCTCGATGCTCTCGTTTGTTGTAGCTCCACCGCACCGCGGCAACTGTGAGATGCACCTCACCAACGTGGGCTTTGGGACTCGATGAAATTGAGTAGGCTCTGTATTGCAACGGTTTAAGCCAACTAACTAACTCTGCAGGATCAATTTTTAGAGTTGGGTTGAGTTGGAGAATGTCAAGTAAATCCTTGCCCCAAAGAAAATTGTGAAGCTCTTCACGGTCGCCACACGACATAACGTGGCTGAACTCTTGATCCCCCACCAAAGGTTCCAATGCCTGCAAAGCTTCTTTTGGCGGAGTGCTAATTTCTAACGACTGAGTGAGCAGCGTTCCAAGTGATTGGTCCTTACCCGCTATTTCAGTGTCAAACGGCGATCCGAGCCTCTCAAGCCACGCCTCAACGAGATCTGGAGCGTTGACAGGCATGACCCCGAGTGCGTCCCCTACTTCATAGGCAATTCCACTGTCTCCCA
>DLCF01000083.1:4239-7012 GCA_002480485.1 Planctomycetaceae bacterium UBA7805 | reverse complement strand
ACTGCAGGATATCGTTTCTTTCGTGTCCAGCTCGACTTAACAGGCTTAACTTCGGGCTCCGTTATCCCGCCACCAGCATCAGGGATGTTGGTTTGCAGCCATTGGTTTGCTGCATCCTCGAACTCTACGTCGCAATCTAGTCGAGTCGCAATTCGACTCGCACCGAGCTGCTCCAAGCGTGTATCCATGAGCTTACCTGCTTGACAAAAGTGCTCGTAACTCGTGTCACCTAACGCCAGAACCCCGAATTTTAGAGATTCTAAACGGGGTGCGGTTGATGCCGATAACTCATCCCAAAACAATTGAGCATTGTCAGGCATCTCTCCCTCGCCATACGTTGAAATGACAACGAATAAGTGCTCCATGCTCGAAAGTTGCTCCATGCCCACCGCATCCAAACCTGAAACTCTAGGATGAAAACCTTTGCCTCTCGCGATGGCTGCAGCATCGTTGGCGAGGGCCTCAGAGTTGCCAGTCTGAGTCCCGAAAAGGATATCCAGCGGCCTAACCTCTGCCGCTGAGCTAGGAGACTTGGTCTGTCCGCCAACGGAAACGCGGGAGTTCAAACCGGCCAAGAAGCCGCTCAACCAAGCCCGTTGGTCTTCGGAGAAAGGTGCGTCGTTGGGAATGTAAGGCTCGTCCATGGTCACACAACTGTATTTCGTTCGAGAACACTGGGTAGTGCTGCCTGGACAAATAGCTCATCGAAACTTGAAATTTTTCTTAAAATGTCGTTATTTTTTTTGTCTTGGTAATCAATCCATGCCGTAGTTCCTAGCCGATCTAGTCGAGAACTTACCCGCATTTCTAGCGCGTGCTTAAAATCTTGAACCCGCTTGTTTGCGAGTAATGTGGCCAATTCATCGTCGTCGTAATGATCAATCGCCTCGCGGGAATGTTTTGCCAAAGCCGCCATCAAGCCATGGTCCTCTGTGAGGATAAGATTGCGCACCAGCTTGTCCGCTTCGTCAGACGAATCCAGCCCTCGATCGGAAATAATTTTTTGCGCCATTTCCAAGACGGTGTAACTGCAGACTAGGCGGAACATATCGGCCGTGTCGGTCTGGCCGTAATCGGGCGTTGAACCCGACAACACTGGTTCACCTTTTTTGTATGCCTTTTTAAGCCTGCCGATCTGATCAATAGCAGTCGCTACGGCAAGCTCTGCGATCAGATCTTTCTTACTACGAGCTGCAAAAATTGCAGTCGCATCCTGATACTGCAATAACGCCTTGGGCATAATCCAATACATGTGCTCACGCGTCGTATTCCAATCGTCAAGCAGATTACGTGCTCGTTCGGATCCGGTTGCCTCAAAATGCCAGTGCAGCAGTAACTTCACGGTGCTTTCATGAATGGTGGCCTGCTCACTGCCGTCCGCAAAAGTGCCCGCAAAAACCGAATCATGGCTGATCATGTCCGGTAATTTACCGCGCGGGTCGTATTGATAAGCAAAACCCCCAGACATGCCATTTCCGAATCCTTTGGAGAACGAACCCAAATTAAGGACTGCACCATTGGTCATGTATTCTGCGCAGAAATCACCAACGCCCTCCACAACCGCCGTAGCACCGGAATTGCGAACCGCAAACCGATCTCCTGCTTCTCCCTGTATAAAAGTTCTGCCACCCGTTGCACCGAACAATGCGAAGTTTCCGATTAACACATTTTGACCATCAACGGCCATTCCCCCCGACGGTGCCTTTACGATAATTTCTCCACCACATGCCCCCTTACCAACACCGTCGTTACAAGTGCCGGTATGGTGCAACATCATGCCGTCATTACAAAAGGCCCCAAAACTCTGACCGGCCGATCCGTGTGTGTGAATTCTTACGGTGCGTGGCTTTAGATGCCGCCGTCCGTCCTCCCGCTGCATTGCGGCCGCTGGCACGGAATCAATTTCGTGATTCAGCAACCGCTCAATATCGATTGCAAGCTGGCCACCAACAGTTTTGTTACGATTGCTCAGAGGTCCTGTCAGACGTATCTCAACCGTTTCAGACTCAGCTTTTTTCAACCATGTGCGTACCTGTTTGATAAAGCCATCATCCAACCGAAAATCTCGCTCGAGGTACACCGGATTTTCAACCCGATTCTCTGGAACACGAGTCAGCATTTCTCTCAAGTCAAGTCGTCCAACTGAAGCAGGATGATCAAGAAGGTGCAACAGATCACTGCGTCCACGGGCCTCGTCTAAACTACGCATGCCTAGATTGGCTAAAATTTCACGGACTTCATGCGACAAGTTCAGCAGATACTGAGCCAGCGCCCGTGGGTCACCATCAAATGCCTCCGGGTTCGTGGTCAACCCCGCAGGACATTTCACATTGCAATTTTTCGCCATGACGCATTTCAGCATCATCAGGGCGGTTGTGCCAAACTCGAAGCTATCTGCGCCGAGCAAAGATGCCTTGACGACATCGGAACCGGTTTGCATGGCTCCCGAGCAACGCAGCATCACTTTTTGCCGTATGCCATTGAAACATAGCGCTTGATGAACTTCCGCCAGACCTATCTCAGCAGCACGCCCAGTGTATTTAAGGGAAGTGACTGATGCTGCTCCTGTTCCTCCAGTGTTCCCAGCGATGTTTATCACATCGGCTCCCGCCTTAGCGACGCCTACTGCGATCGTGCCTATCCCCTCTGAGCTCACAAGCTTAACAATCACTCGGACCCGCGCCGCCTTGGCATCGTGGATAAGCTGCCCTAAATCCTCTATCGAGTATGTGTCATGGTGAGGTGGTGGACTAATGAGTTCGACATTCGGTGT
>DLCF01000083.1:0-3857 GCA_002480485.1 Planctomycetaceae bacterium UBA7805 | reverse complement strand
CCTTCACCCGGTTTTGCACCCTGTCCAATTTTGATTTCGATCTCTTCCAAATTCGGATCGGCTAAGTATCCCGCCCATACTCCAAAACGACCGCTGGCGAACTGCTTGATCCGACTGGCTCGAATGGTGCCATAGCGAGAGATATGCTCTCCACCCTCCCCCGAATTGGACATCGCCCCAACCATGTTGGTACCATGTGCGACCGCTTCGTGGGCAGTCGCAACGAGCGCGCCGTGTGACATCGCTCCCGAGGCTAGCCTGGGTGTTATTTCCGATGCGGGTTGCACCTGACTCACAGGAATCGAATCGGGTGCTAAACGCAACCTTGAGAGAAAATTGGCGGCTGCGTCACAAGCGGTCACTTTTAACGCTCCAGCGGTCAAATAATTCCCAAGGATCTGATCACCGAACAAGTCAACAAGTGCCTGTCCAAGTGACTGCAGACGCCCAATATCGTCTGCTTTGAAACCGCGCAGACGAAGCAGAAACTCACCTGATTCCAGTTGATCACACTCTAAGCCGCGGACATGAAAATCTAGATTGCCTAATCGATCATACGATGCAAGTTCGCGACGGAAGTCATCCGCTTTTTCTGTAAATGTGAAATCAGTCGGAAATGCCAAAACATCTCTCAGTGCCGCAGGTCGCAAACTCCTCTCATCGGCCATCATTCGACTAAAGGACTTGTAACCATTCGTCATTTTGAATTGATTAATTTGATCTGCTGTAAGTTTCTCAAAACTCGTGTGGGCATAGCTGCCATCCTTGACCCCGAAGGCGTCGTCTAATTGCCACAAGGTCATCAGCCGGAGAGCTTCTTGCTGACCGTTTGAGCCGTGTTTGGCACGGCGATCTGTGGCATCTCGTGCACCCCCAGGTGAGGTCGGGATATTGCTCCCGGTTTCATGATTACTTTTTGGTCCAGCAAAAGAGATCTCTTCCTCGGTCATATCGACAAACCCTCGCACTGCCATAGCTCCATAGCTATGGCCTGCGCCCTCTGAGCGTTCCTTGAACAACCCGAGAATCGGGATATCACCCTCATCCTTCACATTAATCGCACGTTCATGCCAATCAGCTACAGACTGTGCTACCGTGCTAAAACGGACACCACCCACCGGTGATCGCATATTCGGCAAATACTTTTTCAAAACCGGATCGCTGGTATCGAGAAAATTCGGCTCGAAAAATTCGCCTCCCGAGTAACTCTCAACCGTGCACAAACCGACCTTGCCCATCGTCTTCATCAACGACTTTTCGGCTGCTTTTCTAAAACGCAGATACGCGCTCGTTGCTTCCTTCTCTCCGTAAAGTTGCTCGGCACGTAACCGCACACCAAGCGGATAAACCGCAGCGGCGCCGAAACCCAGGATGCAGGCAATGTGGTGCGAGGATGAGATCTGTCCACTCTCGACAACTAGAGACACCTTGAATCTGAGCCCCTCCTCAATCAATCGCTGATTGATCGCGGATACGGCGAGCGTCGCTGGGATTGCCGCATACTTAACGGAAATATTTCTATCCGTGAGAATCGCGATCCCGCCACGATCTCTTGCAAATCCTACCACTTGATTTGCGACTTCATCTATCGCTCGAACCAGGGCCTCCTCGTTCGCTTCAGGATTCTGGAATACCGGGCTATACACTAAGCCAAATGTGGCCCACGGCGTTTCATCCTGCGATTGAATCTTCAGCACCTCCGAGATCCGAAGAATCGGTGAATCAATCGTAATTTGTCGACTGCGAGATTTTCCAAAATGCGGCTTTTCGCCCAACGTCACCCGCAACGTCATCCCGTCCGCTTCGCGTAACGAATCGAGTGGGGGGTTCGTCACTTGAGCAAAACGCTGACTGAAATACTTGGCGACGCCACCCTCGTTATCACTTAGTGCATTGATCGCATTTCCGTAGCCCATGGCAGAGACTTTCTCAACACCATTTTGCAGCATGGGGTCCATTAGAAATTTGAAACTTTCCCGATTGTGGGTGTAGGCTACGTAGCGAGCGGCGGTGTTCAAATCTCCGTAGTAGCGCTTCGCTTGTTTCTTGTGATCTGTCTTTGCGGCTGGCAGATCTTCAATTTTAATGCGGGCCTCATCAACCAACGCGGCGTAGTCTCGCTGTGCGGCAATTTGCTCTAACGCGTCTGTTGTCTCAAAAATCCGGCCCTCGGAGTGACTGTAGTAAATCATTCCGCCTGCCTCGACTCGGCCGCGACGGAGCACCTCCTCGGGTGGAAAAGAAATCTGACCAGCCTCGCTCATAACGGCCAGGTAATCCACGGTTTCAACCGTTCGAAGTGGCCGGAGACCTAATCGATCCAGCCTCGCGCCGACAACGTCTCCGTCGCCAAATATAAGGGCAGCTGGACCGTCATTTTTCTCTTCGAACAGGGCAAAAAACTCAAACATCGAACGCACCGCTGGTGACAATCGATCGTCGTTTTCCCAGGCGGGCGGCATCATGGCGACCACTGCCGTGACGAGGTCGACGCCATCTTCGAATACCCTGACATTTAAGGTCTGATCCAGGCGGCAACTGTCAGATTGGCCAGGCGGTCGGATGATGGCCTGATTGCGAGCCAAGGCCACGGCCGCCTCACTCAAACGATTCTTTTTGTCGGTATTCAGCTCGCCGTTGTGTGCCATCAAACGAAACGGCTGTGCCATAATTGGATGGGGATCGGTGTTGGTGGAAAAACGAGTGTGGAAATACATCGTGTGGACGGAATGATGTGGATCCACCAAATCACGGAAGTAAGGGACGATCTCCCACGAATTTAACCTGCCTTTCAGCACTTGAAGTTTGGAAGAGAGAGATAACGGGTAAAGACCATCGAGAAGTTTGTCCGTGTACGCAATCGCCTCTATCGCCAACAAACACTGATGAATAGTGCGATCAAAATCAGCACCGCGCGTCGCCTTGGGCGCCTCAAATACCCATTGCCGTATTGGCAGTTGCCACTTGGATGCTCGTTCACCAATTGCGTTGTTATCAACGGGTAAATCCCTCTGCAGCAGCACATTGAATCCAGCGGCTGTGAGTTTTTTTTGCACCAGATTAATGGCCCGCTGGTGCTGTTTTTCATCAGTCGGCAGGAAAAAGTTGCCCACACCAAAACGGCCCGGCTCTAAAGATACGCCGGTGAGTCTTCGAAAAAAATTCTGGGACAAATCAATGGACACACCGGCCCCGTCGCCAACTCCCTCGGATGACATGCCGCCACGATGCGGCACAGAACAAAGGGCTTCATGACCTCGCAGCAGCAAATCGTGTGTTTGCTTGCCATCCTTGCGTGTGAGAAAACCAACACCACAGGCGCTCTTGTCTATGGACGGATCGTAAAGTCCGGCGTGAATCGTTCGATCTTTCTTGCATCTATGGCTCATAATACTCAGAACCCCAACGATTGATTGGTACTCTGCCGGTTTTCCTGACGCTGACCGGAACCTATACTTTGAGTCCAATAAGTGACTTGCCGTCGTGCGTTCGGCACCACGCAATTATATCATCTAGAGACATCCTTTCTGTACTTTTTGAGGCTGAGGTCTCATCCAACGCATTGCCATTTACCCCTTGAATTCTCGCCATAATCTCCGTTGCGATTACCGCAGAGCCATCATTTTCCCTCGGTTTCCTCTCTATTCAACCACACCATCGAAACCGTGCGTCTCCGCAGTCCGCCTTCATTTGCCCGACCCATCGGCCTTGCGTGCGGCTGCGAGCTTTTCGGCAATCGTCATCTGAGCTGGATCTTTCCCGGTGGCTGGGGCGTTTGAACCATCCGCTTTTACAGTTTCCTCGGCAGGCTCGGCGTTTGCACGGGCGGCTGCCAGTTTTTCAGCAATCGTCATCTC
>DLCF01000060.1:42071-62386 GCA_002480485.1 Planctomycetaceae bacterium UBA7805 | reverse complement strand
CAACTACCGACTCAGTCACTCGGCTTTGACGGGGTCGACCAGATTTTCTGTTCTTCGAGCCGTCCTCTCGCCCAAAAATTCGTACATAGTGCGCCGCATCGCATGGCGGTTGAATCCTGGGTGCGATGGGGGGGCAGCATCGTGCTCTCGACCGGTGCAACCGACACCGACCTGCTTGCAGGAGCAGACTCCTTTGCAAGTTTTTTACCTGGTCGCTTTGTGAGCACCGTTGCTGCACGGCAATTGAGACCTCTCGAGATATTGAGTGATGAATCGGATCCATTGGTCCGGGAGGATGATAGCGGACGGAATATTTCCTTTGAAATTCCTGTTTTTGAAATGGATCGGGGCCGATTGGAATCTTCGATCCGTCAAGGCGGACAAACGGTGCCCCTGTTGGTGCAGTCGGCATTAGGACTCGGACAGGTGACGCTGTTGGCCGTTGACTTGGAACAGCCTGAATTCAAAATGTGGAATGGAACCCGCAATGTCATTCGGAAGGTCTTGTCACTTGACCAACAGAGTACTGGTAAAAGGTTGCTCGGTCGTGGCGGAGAGTTAGCACACCAAGGATATGATGATCTGGCAGGTCAACTTCGGGCTGCTCTTGATCAATTTGAGAGCCAGGGCGTCCAATTTATTCCCTTTGAATTACTTTTTTTATGCGGAATTATCTACGTTTCAGTAATCACCGCCGGGGATTATTTTTTACTCCGAAAAATGCGTGGCCGGATGGAACTGACTTGGATCAGTTTTCCACTAACAGTTGTTTTATTCAGTGTCGTTATTTACTTGGTTGCCCGGACAACTAAAGGAAATCGCCAGCTGATCAATCAAGCGGAGGTGATCGATATCGATTTAATCTCGGGCCAGGAGCGCTCTTTGTGCTGGTTCTCGTTATTTAGTCCCCAAACTAAACGGTATGATCTTTCGGCCAGCTATGTTAAGCATCGTGAGTCGGCTGCGCATCATGGGTCGACCCTGGAAAGGGAGAGGGATTTCAGGGAAACCAAACACCGGCTGACCGATCGACAAATCTTTTCCTGGATGGGTCTGCCGGGAAGAGGGCTCGGTGGCATGGAATCACCCCTGGCAACCCCAGTGTTCGAGAGTGGGTACCAGTACAGTCCACATCTCACCTCTCTCGAGAGGGTACCAATATCGATTTGGTCGACCAAGTGCTTCAGCATTCGTACGCAACGCACCGGGGCACAGGCGGTTGAGGCGGATCTGACTAAGAGAAGTTCTGGCGAGGACAATCTGCTGAAGGGTTCTATCACCAATCGACTGACTCAACCGTTACGAGATTGTGTTTTGTTACACGATGGGTGGGCCTATTCTCTGGGAACGTTGAAACCGGGCGAATCGCATTCTATTGACCGAGATCCCTCCGTTCGGACGATTCGAAATCACCTCGCTCGACTTGGACCAATGGAATTGGAGAGCGAATTACAACGTCTCGATGCGGAGCGCATTCTCGAACGAATGCTCTTCTACCAGGCAGCCGAGGGAGGAAATACGATCGCCTTGAGTAATGACTATTTGAATGGCTTGGATATGAGCCATCTGCTTGAACAGGGAGCTGCTATCTTGATAGGCTTGGCAGATCGCCGAGCGTTTGAAATTCATAATGGTGATCAAGCATTGTCCGATGCCGAATCGCTTCGGGCGGCGATTTATCGCATTGTATTGCCGATTGGACCACCTCTAAATTTCGAAAAAAAAACCTCGGGCCCACAAAGGGTGGAAGCACCGGGGAATTCCGCCTTGTTTGTACGTGAGGATCCGTCATGAAGCATCATGTCATTCGCGCCCTAGGCCTGAATAAAAAATATGGCAATTTTCATGCGGTTAAATCATTGAACCTTGAACTCGACGAGGGTGACGTATTCGGTTTTATCGGCCCCAACGGCGCCGGTAAGACAACTACCATGCGGATGCTCGCAACGTTGCTGGATCCGACAAGTGGTGAGGCCTATGTCTGTGGACATTCGATTTACAATCGACCTCGCGAAATTCGACGACTTGTCGGATACATGCCTGACTTTTTCGGCGTTTATGATGACATGAAGGTCATTGAATACCTTGAATTTTTTGCGGCGACCTATCGCATTCAGGCGGACAAGCGACTCGACATTTGCGAACGCGTCCTCGATCTGGTGGATTTAACATTTAAACGCGATAGTATGGCGAACACGCTCTCCCGGGGCCAGACGCAGCGACTCGGCCTGGCACGAGTTTTAGTCCATGACCCGCAGGTCCTTCTTCTGGATGAACCGGCTAGTGGCCTGGATCCAAGAGCGCGGATTAAGATCCGGGAACTAATTAAACGGCTCAGAGATATGGGCAAGACGATCATGGTATCCAGCCATATTCTTCCCGAACTAGCAGACATCTGTAACAAAATCGGGATTATTGAGCGTGGGGAGTTGATTGTGAACGAGCGGGTGTCAGAAGTCATGCAGCGGATTCGGGCCTCTTTGGTGCTCAAGATCGGCGTGCAGGGTGAACCGGTGCGGGCTGCTCAGTGCTTAGAATCCGAAGCCATGGTCGATCGCATTGAGACCGATACGCAGGGGCGGCTTACGGTGTATCTGAAAACAGGGGAGGAGGACTATGCACCATTGGCCAAGCGCCTAATTGATGCAGGCTTCGCCATTGAGCACTTTGCAGAAGACGAGATGAATCTCGAGACCGCATTCATGATGCTAACCGAGGGAATCAGTGCCTGAGCCATTCAGAAGGGCAGGGGGCCGCGCGGCGCAAGACGGATCAGCTCAGCAGCTTCAACGATCAAAAAGCGGGATATTTACGTCGTTTTACAAAAATAACGCATATTACCCAAACTTAAATAGTTCTTTTTTTTACGCATCCCGCTTGCTTTGCCATCCTGAGTGATTATCCTCGGATTTAGGCAATTTATTACAAATCCCCCTGGGAATACGAAGGGAATGGTTTGATGGCATCTAAAGAGTGGAAGTTGGCTGTTACGTTTTGTTTGGCCATAGCAGGGCTTGTCATTTTGACATCAGACGCCGATGCATGGGGGCGTCATCGACGCTACGGGTCGGGTGGCAGCCATGGTTCCTACGGTAGCTACGGGTCCTACGGCAGCTACGGTTCGTATGGCAGCTACGGCAGTTCTGGTTACCAAGTGGTCTATTACAATTCATGCGGTAGCTCAGGCGGGAGCTATGGCAGCTACGGTTCACATGGCAGTGCCGGCGGCGTGATGGAGTCCGATACCATGCAACCAGCGCCGGTGGAAGCGGACAAGCCGGCGACCGATGCACCACATGATGACAGTGATTCAAAATCCGGCAAGGCAAAGCCGTCGAGCTCCGACGCCGTCTATCTTACTGTAAGTGTTCCCGAAGGTTCTTCTGTTTCAGTGAACGGAAAACCGACCACGACGACCGGTACGCACCGGACCTACGTCTCGCGAGGCGTTGCTCGCGGCATGCGCTACAAGTACGACATCGAGGTCAAATTTACGCGTGACGGACAATTCCACACGGAAAATCGGGTGGTCTATGCCTCCGCAGGGGAACACTCAAAAGTTGCATTTTTAACCGACGATGCAAATGAAAAGACGCATCTTGTCGACGAGACACCGATAAAAGATTCCGAGAAAACAACCCTACGTATTCATGTTCCCGAGGATGCCAAGGTATTTTTAGCCGGGCAGGCGACTACATCGACCGGTGCAATGCGAATTTTTCAGACAAGTCGGTTACCGGCCGGTAAAAACTGGGATGGGTACACCATTCGAGCCGAAGTCAAACGCGATGGGGCTACTGTATCTCAGAAGCGAACCATCATGCTTCAGGGCGGTCAGGTCGCTGACGTCACTTTCGAATTTCCAGATCCACAATTGGCGAGCGCGAAAACCACTCGCTAATCTGTTTTAATTTTACCCTCACAAGCCGTGTGCCCTTTCCAAGGGCACACGGCTTTTTTGATTCCCAGTATTCCTTTTCGTCTATGCCTCGACTGCACTTCTGGCAATAATCAAAACCATGGGTAAGAGAAATCGCAACAAGGTAGAAAAAAATAAAAAACAATCGCCATCGCCGTTGGGCAGGGGGATCCGCATCGGAATCAGCCTCTTATTGCTTGCCCATTTGGCTGTTGTGATCGCGACTCCTGCAGCTTTGGTAATGCCGGGGAGTAGGCTCGCGCGGTGGCTGCTGCAGGGAGCCGCTCCCTATGTTCAGGCGGGCAACGTTAGCCACGGCTACGCGTTCTTTGCGCCTGATCCCGGACCCGGTCACATCATCGAATATGAGTTACGCTTCGCCGACGGCCGTAAAGAGCAGGGCAAGATCCCAGACACTCGCAAACACTGGCCACGGCTGCGCTACCACCGCCATTTCATGCTGACTGAACAACTTGCGGCGCTTTGGATGGATGAACCGCCTCCACCTGAGAATCCACGGTTCGATTCCGCTTGGCAACAAGACCACAGGCGTTGGGCGAGACAACGGAGAGATTTCACCGCGCGAGCAAATTCTTACGGCAGACATTTATTGCAGATCTCCGGTGCAATGGCGGTTGAAATGAATCTCCTGCGTCATCATCTGCTCACCCCCGAAGAGTTTTTGAGCGGGCGAAGTCTCCAGGATCGAGATCTTTATGAGACGGGTGAAATTGTTACCGTGTACGCCGAGGAACAACGATGAATGCCGTTGGGAAGGCAACAAAGAATTGGACCGTCGATGTAATTAGCGCGTGGGATCAATTCTGGTTCACGGCCGTCGACCCAGCAACACTGGCCACGATTCGCCTCTGCACGGGACTGATGTTGCTTTACACCCACGTTGTCTGGAGCTTGGATCTATCTTCTTTCTTCGGCCCACAGGGATGGATTAACACAGATTTGTTGCAACAAACATGGGGGTCGCAGGGGGGAAGTAATCACTACTTCTGGTCCCACTTTCTGGCCATTGATTCGGTGTTTTTACTCTGGATTGCGCACGGATTCGCTTTATTGATCTTCATTTTACTTACCATCGGGCTTTTTAGTCGTGTTGCGGCTGTGCTGGCTTTCCTGCTTACCGTTTCTTACATGCACCGCGCTTCCGGTGCGCTATTCGGCCTAGATCAGATCAATGTAATGCTAACCCTATATCTGATGATCGGGCCCTGTGGGGCACGTTTTTCCGTGGATGCCTGGTGGCGAGCGACCAGACAGGAACGAGACCAGGCGAGTTTCAAACCGCTTGAATCCATTTCGGCGAATATCGCAATTCGTCTGATTCAAATCCACATGTGCGTGATCTATTTCTTTGCGGGAGCCCGAAAAATGCTCGGAGCAAGTTGGTGGGATGGCTCCGCAATGTGGCTCTCGATTGCCAATTCGGAGTATCAGACGGTTGATCTCACCTGGATGGCGGGATCGCCGATGGTGCTTGCTCTACTGACCCATGTCATCGTGTTGTTCGAGCTATCTTACTGCGTGCTGATCTGGAACCGCCTGACACGACCGATTGTTCTTTTGACCGCGATATTGATGCATTTAGGAATCGCCACCTGTCTGGGGATGGCAACATTTGGACTGGCAATGCTGATTGGCAACATTGCATTCATTGCACCTCACCTCATTCTTGCGATCGTGCGTCAGTCTTCAGCCGGCGCACTGCAGCCAACCAGAGGGGTTAGGTAATGCGTGTTTGCATTCAGCGAGTTTCCCGAGGAGTGGTCAGAGTAGACAACAAGATCTTCGGGCAGATCGCAGGTGGAATGGTTATCTTGCTCGGTGTTGCGACAGAAGATACTGCGGCAGATATCCAGTGGATGACTCAAAAGATTTTGAATCTGCGATTTTTTTCTGACGAAGCCGGCCAGATGAATCGCTCCATTATGGACATCGGGGGTGAGATTTTAATTGTCAGCCAATTCACCTTATTTGGGGATTGTCGCAAGGGCAGGCGTCCCAGTTTTGTACAGGCAGCACCGCCCGAAAAAGCGGACGAAATTTATCAAACGTTCATTCGGCGTATTCAGGCAGCGGGTGTCACTATCGCCACGGGAAAATTTGGTGCAGACATGCAGCTTGAACTGGTCAATGACGGTCCGGTGACACTGTGGATTGATAGCCGGAACCAATGAAACATGTCATTTGTCTACAGTCGCTTTGGACGCTGCCACTTAGCGAAATAGTGTCCGCAGCTCTTCCATGGCAATGTGCTGCACCGACTTGCCTTGCTTGAGCTGGGTTTCCACCGAACTGACAAACCCGGGGTCCTTCCACACAATTAGCCCCAACATGATCACCACAATGTAGATGCCCGCGTTCGCCAGTCGGGAAGATCCCCACAGCTTCGTTGCAGTCCCGAATGAGCTCTTCAGTCTAGCATGACTGAAATCAACACTCCAGATTTCATCGAGAATTAGATGGGACATAAAGCCCAACAACAGCCCACCGCCTTTGTAGTAACGCTGCTCGAGCGTTTCGCCCGAGCAGAGGAGAAAGCCAATTTCTGCGGCGATCATTGCCGCCGGAAGACTGTGAAACATGCCGCGATGCACAGTGAATTTTTTAAGCACGGCAAGCAATCCGAAACGAATGACCAGGTAGGCCACCACACCGGCCGCTACCATCGCTTCGGAAGAAACACCCATTTGAGATAGACGATCCATCAAAAGTAGGGGTACCGTGGCCGCAATGAACGCGACCGTTTCCCGCAGAGGAACCCCTGTGTCACTGTCCAAGTCGGGCAACATTCCACCCACCGAGCACAACCCAGCACCGAGGATACATGTTGCGATAGGAATCTCGTCTGAAGGGCTGTGCAACCAGAGCGCTCCCGCACCACCGTAAGCTACACCCAAAATCGAACTGGTCGTAATGTGTGTTTTAAATCCTGCCACAGTTTAATTCCATTTTTTTGCAACAGTCAAACTAAGCATGTTGTCTCATCTCGGAACGGCAGCACAATAGCGAATCGTCCTGCGAATGGCCAGGGTCATTTACCGATCGCCTCGCTGGCAGTGCAAGCAAGGCGAAAGCATGCGTAAAGAACTATAGCAGTACAATCATATCTGCAACATTACAATGGTCTTCTGCATCAGGAATCACGTCGCTATACTTCCGGCGCTACAAAGACCACATTCCCCAGCATTTGCTCTCCTCGATTGACGGAACCGAGAATGCAGATCTATGACCTGATCATGATCACCGTATTAGTTGCCGCCATGGTGTTTGGTGCATGGAAGGGCTTTGTATGGCAACTTGCCTCCCTAGCATCGCTAGTAGTGAGCTACTTTGTCGCTCTCCGCTTCAGCAGTGATTTGGCACCGTACCTCAGCGGCGAGGAGCCTCTAAATCGCTTTCTGGCCATGCTGCTGATTTATGTCGGTTGCGGACTCATAATTTGGATTCTTTTCCGCATGCTTTCCGGGCTGATCGATCGGGTCAAGCTCAAGGAATTTGACCGCCAGATGGGCGCTCTAACGGGACTTGCTAAAGGGGGGCTGCTTTGCATCGCGATTACCTTCTTCGCCGTCAGTCTATCGGGAGAAAATTTCCGCAATTCGATCCTTGAGAGCCACTCCGGACGATATATCGGACACTTCATCGAGCGGATCGATTCGATCATGCCTCAGGGGATCAATGAGATGGTTCATCCGATTCTGGAGCGACTCGATGCCGAGTTGCAGCAGGAGCAAGTCGCGACCGAAAAACGACCCTCTGGGGCTCCGGACAGCTCGCCCCAAGCAGCCGATACGGCGACCCCGGAAACCACAGCATCTCCTTCCGTTCCCTCGCCAGCCGAAATCCCATCAGCACCACGCACATCTTCTCGCTAAATCAGCCCGAGTTGGCAAAGGGTACGGGGAACAAAATCAAAGGTGCGTAAAACGAGCTAAAAAAAGCAATAAAAACGAACATAAGAAACATTATCGGACGTTTGTTTTAGGTTGCTTTGTTCCAGGGTTTTCTGAATTACCGCCCTACTGTGCGCCCTCAAGATACACACCCAGACGGCGAAACTTTTCGTAGCGGGCTGCGACTAGCTCGTCCAGGGGCTGTTCACTGAGCTGTTCAAGCACCTTGATCAGGTAGAGTTTCAACCGAGCTGCCATCTGGTGATGATCACGATGAGCACCGCCCAGCGGCTCCTCAATCACATCGTCGACCGCACCCAACTCGCGCAGATGCCTTGAGGTCAATTTAAGTGCTTGAGCAGCCTTTTCTGCATGCTCTGCGCTCTTCCAAAGGATCCCCGCACAACCCTCGGGGCTGATCACCGAATAGTACGAATATTCCAAAATCGCGACTCGATCACCGACTCCGATGCCGAGTGCCCCCCCACTGCCACCCTCTCCGATCACGACACAAATAATCGGTGTTTTCAGCCGCGACATTTCAAACATGCTTTCGGCAATCACTTGTGCCTGTCCTCGTTCCTCAGCGCCCACTCCCGGATACGCTCCCGGAGTATCAATCAGGCAAATCACTGGCAGATTATATTTGGCAGCAAGCTCCATTTTTTTCATTGCCTTCCTGTAACCCTCCGGATGGGCACAGCCAAAATAACACGCCTGCCGCTCTTCCAGTGTTTTACCTTTTTGGTGCCCGATGAGCATCACCTTGAATTGATCTAATTTGGCAAACCCCGCAAGCATCGCCCGATCGTCACCGAAAAAACGATCTCCGTGCAATTCAACAAATTCATCAAACGCTAAATTAATATAGTCGGTTGTTAATGGTCGACCTGGATGACGAGCAACGCGAACTGTTTCCCACGGGGTAAGCTCGCTATAGATTTTTTTTCTAAGGTCCGTGAGCTCACGTCGTAGCTCTCGTCGCTTCTCCACGATGCCGTCGGTGGAGTCATCTTGCGCATCAAGCTCAGCAATCTGTGCCTCTAGGTCAGCGAGGGGCCGCTCAAATTCAAGTTGATGATTTCCAGATGCCATGCAAGCTCCTTTTATTTTTTTCAACCGACCCCCTATCATATTCCTTTTTGGGCGGCCGTAAAGATTTCACAATGCGATAATTGCTCGATTACTTGTTCCATCGTAGGCGGACGATCATCCGGATTCTTGGACAGCAAGCGTTGGAGTAGATCAGAAAAAACCGGGTCGATTTCTGAATTGTTTTTTCGCGGCGACGGTACGGAGGCTCGGAGATGTTTGTTAAGTAAATCATTGGCCGATTCGCCTGTAAAGGGCGGCTTACCGGTAAGCAACTCAAAAACAACGCAACCGAAACTGTAGATGTCACTTCGGAAATCCTGCGGTTCGCCCCGGATTTGTTCCGGGGGCATGTAACTTGGGGTCCCCTGCACCTTCGTCTGAATTGGCAACAAACGGCGAAGCCATGAAGAGCGCTTTTTGGCGAGATTAAAATCGATTAGCTTCACGTCGCAAGATTCGCCCACCAGAAAATTGTCCGGCTTGATGTCACGATGGATCCAATCTTCGGAATGCAAATACGCCAGGGATGAGGCCATCGAAAGAATGATCCGACTGAAATTTTGTTCCCCTGTTGTATTCTGATGCATCCACTGTTTTAGATTTGGGGCAGGATAGAATTCCATCACTAGAAAGGCAATTCGATCAATCAAACCAAAATCAAAGGCCCTTATGATCGCTGGATTATCCAATGTCCGACCGACCGTGTATTCGCGTTTCAGGCTTTGGATCACATGGCGACTACCGGCCCAATGAGGCATCATAATCTTCATCGCTCGAGTCTGTTTGCGCCTTTGATGTGCAACTTCCCAGATCTCGGTCGCTTGCGATTGCACGACTCGACGAATTAAGCGGTAGTCGCCCCAATAATCATTTGCCTTATGTCGTTCGCTTGATGCTCTTTGCACGTTGAGCATGAGCGTTAATGCCATCCAAATTTTTTAGATCACATTAAACGTCATGGTACCCCTTTCCAAAAATGTGTGCCTTCCGTCTTAGCAGTTTATCAAACCAGGACGAGTGAGCCCACCGGATTATCGAACGGACTCTGCTTACGTGCCCTGATCGTGCTGAATCGATCACGACTTCGCACCGTAGTCAACCGAAAGAAGAAACAATCCTTGAGGAGGTGCCGTGGGTCCCGCGTGACTCCGATCGAGCGCGGCGAGCACCTGGCCGCACCAATCTTCCGACTCAGCCCCGCGTCCGACTTCTGTGAGCGTTCCTACAATCGCGCGGACCATGTTGTAGAGAAACCCGTCCGCCTCCACCTCGACCCAGATTTCACCGCGATCGTTGTTACTTTGCCGCTCGACCGTCAGATGGGAAATGGTCCGAATCGTTGACTCTCGCGGCGAGCCGCTTGATTGAAAACTGGCAAAATCGTGCTTGCCAACGAGCAGTTCTCCGGCACGCGCCATTGCCGACGCGGAAAGCTGCACCGGATATTGCCAGCAGTAGCGACGCGAAAATACGTCAGCAATCAACGCATCACTTAGAACGTATCGATAACGCTTGCTGACTGCATCTCGGATTGGGTGAAAGTTATCGGCCGCGGGTGTCACGTCGATGATTGCGATATCTGGCGGGACTCGACTTTGAACAGCGCGTCGCAATGCATCAGCAGCAAGATGGCTCTCTGTAGAAAAACCGACCACCTGTCCGAGTGCATGGACTCCGGCATCGGTGCGACCGCTTGCCAACACACGGATCGGTGCACCGGTGACATCTTTTAAAGCCTGCTCGATCGTCTGTTGTAGCGTCCGCTGCCTCGGTTGGACTTGCCACCCGCAATAAGCGGTTCCATCATAAGCGATCGTCATTTTCATTGTTGCCATGGCGACATGCCAAAGCGAGAGATCGCTCCGTCCTATAACTCTCGGGATTAGCTCTTAACCGATGCGGCTCCGAGACGCACGAGCAATTCTGCAATTTGAACGGCGTTGGTCGCCGCACCTTTACGGAGATTATCACTCACACACCAGAACGCAAGTCCATTCGGACTCGAAAGATCTTCTCGGATCCGACCGATAAATACATCATCTTGACCAGAACATTGATGCGGCATCGGATATTCTGAGGCTGCGAGGTCATCTACTACGGTTATCCCTTCCTGATCATCAAGAAGCTTACTCGCCTCGTCCACACTCAGCTTTTGTTCCGTTTCAACGAGCATACTTTCACTGTGGCAATTTGCCACGGGAACACGAACGCATGTGGGGCAAACTAAGATCGAATCGTCACCGAAAATCTTATGCGTCTCGTACACCATCTTCATTTCTTCGGATGTATAGCCCTCATATTTCTCGGAACCGATTTGCGGAATCACGTTGAATGCGATCGGATGTGCAAAAGCTTCGTATGTATGTTCACCGTTGTTGAGGTGCGCCTGCGTCCCCTGCTCTAGATCTCGGGTGCCAGCGAGTCCCGCTCCGCTGGTCGCTTGATAGGTACTCACTACAACTCGTTTGATTCGCGCTGCTTCGTGCAGGGGCTTCATGGCCAGCACCATCTGTGTGGTCGAACAATTGGGGCTCGCGATGATCCCCTGATGACCGTTAACCGCTTCCGGATTCACCTCAGGCACGACCAAAGGAACGTGCGGCTTCATCCGCCAATAACCGCTCTCGTCGACAACAACACAATTTCTCTCTACTGCCCAGGGAACAAATTGCTCAGCGGTATCATCGGGTGTGCTTGCAATCGCCAGATCAATTTCATCAAAAATCTCCGGGGTTAGCTCCTCGACGGGGTATGTTTGGCCGGCAAATTTAATTTGCGTACCGGCAGAGCGCTTTGATGCCAGAAAGCGGATTTTTTTATAAGGGAAGCGGCGCTCCTCTAGTATCTCTCTGATGATAGTGCCTACCGCTCCTGTGGCCCCCACGACCGCTACCGTGTCAAACACCTGTTATCTCCCTAATCTATGATACGACTATCTGAAATGCTGGTGAATCCAAAAATTTAAGGCAACCAATTTCACCATGCAAGCTGGTTGAATTGTTTTTCCCCATCCGGCTATGCACGAATTACTCTTGCGGGACTTAACCGGCACTCACGACACCCGAAGAACCTTCCCGTTCCACTGCCGGATCCAGTCCTGCACGCCGCGTATGCACTTCATGCATCACACGATTGATAATCTCGTTGTTACGCACAATGAAACACCAGAGAACATAAAGACAGTAACTTATTAGGCATATGCCGGCAAGAGCCGCAAAGAGGTGCGGCGTGACCCAGCGTTCGGTACCTGCCATTCCCGTACCGGGATCCGCGGCAGCGCCAAGAGCGCTAATGCCTAGAGCAGTCAGCATGCCACAAAGCGCCCACGGGAATGAACGTCGCTTGAGACGATTGTTCTCTTGTAATATTTCCGGTGCTAATTTGTAGGCGTCCACGACTTCACGACACCATCTACCTGTACCGATGAAGTAGGTTACCGCGATACTGCAAACCAACACAACCAGCAATGAGCTGCCAATACCCATCAGAATGTGGATAGAACCTGCGCGACGTTGCCCGCGAAAATTTTCTCGATGCTGGTTAATTTGAGCATTCAGTGCTTCCAGTTCAGCGGCATCAACTTTGCTCCCAACCACTTCCTTTTCTGTCTTTTCGTCCTGCAGTTTTTTCCACGCTGCGAGCGATCGATTTAAATCTAGTCCCAGCCCCCACCACATACAAACCACCAGGGAAAGGAAAGTACACACGGAGAGAGAGGCGAATATTTTTGGCAAGACAGATCTCACTGTGGGAAATGTCGTGGCACTTTGCCACGGGTCCACCGCAAAGGTAGGCCGAATAGCGTTATACACATATTATTTGAGCTGGGGTCGCATCGGCAAGAGTCAGCGCTGGAATTATCGCCATACCGCAGAAATCCGCGGATATTATATTCGCAAAGCACTCGTCTTGACGGTGTTCTATTTGAGCAGCCGCCGTAAAATATGAGGATGAGCACTCCACTGCTGGCCATCACGATGGGCGATCCCTCGGGCGTTGGGCCTGAAACAATTGTCAAAGCGTGGCAGTCCCCTCAAGTCCACTCAGCTTGCCGTCCCATCGTCATCGGCTCAACGGAGATTCTACGACGTGCGGTCGAATTGTTGGGCGCTGAAATCACCGTGGTAAGGGCCGAAGCAGCGACAGAAATTAGTGGTGATCCAACCACCCTACCCTGCCTTGAAATAGACTCCGAGGCAGCAGTAGAAGCCTTGCCAGCCCGCTGCGATCCAAAAGGTGGACAGGCCGCCTACGAGGCGGTGGTTCTGGCAGCCCATCTCGCGCAGACGCAACAAGTAGACGGAATCGTTACCGCTCCGCTCAACAAAGCGGCGCTACAGGCAGCCGGACATATGTATCCCGGTCATACGGAACTTCTGGCCGCTTGTTGCGGGGTCGAAAACACGGCAATGATGCTTTATTTGGAAAAAGAAAATCTTAATACTGCTGGCACTGGTTGGGGGGTCGTTCATACAACACTCCACATGGCGATGCGAGATATCTTCAAGCATCTCAGTACACGCCGGATTTTGCACTGTGTGTTGCTTGCTGACGCGGCCATACGCAATCTAAAAGCAATCCCTGCGCAAGGTTCGCCAAAAATTGGCGTTTGCGCGCTCAATCCGCACGCCGGAGAAGACGGTATCTTCGGCAACGAAGAGCGAGAAATCATAAGCCCGGCAGTCAAAGAAGCGATCCGCAAGGGCTTGAATGTTTCAGGCCCTTATGCGGCTGACAGTCTGGTGGCCAGCGCTGAGCGGGGCGCGTTTGATGTATTGGTTGCCATGTATCATGACCAAGGGCACATCCCTCTGAAACTTTTAGGCATGCATCGCGCCGTGAACATCACCCTCGGTTTGCCGATCGTTCGCACGAGCGCTTCGCACGGCACCGCATTCGATCAGGCGTGGCAGGGAACTGCCGACGCCGATGGCATGATCGCCGCGATCCGTTTGGCCGCCAGGCTGACCTGCAAACCTTCTATGCCCACCGTGAGTGCTAGGGAGGACGGGTAGAATTCTGGATCTTACACCGCCTCATCGAGGGGCCCCCTGCATCTTGTATTTGATTCGTCATGGGGCCACAGACAATAATTTAGCGGATCCGCCGCGGCTACAGGGTTCCGGTGTGAATCCCGAACTGTCTGCGGAGGGGAATGCACAGGCCGAACGCACTGCGCTACAACTCTCCAAGTTATCTATTCACGCTGTGTACAGCTCGCCCCTAAAAAGAGCCATGCAGACGGGATATCCGATCGCGCGATCGCATGGTCTGACCTGCAGGGATGTGCCGGGCCTGATTGAAGTTGATGTCGGTGCTTGGCAGGATCGGCATTGGGAAGAAATCGAACAGAGCGAACCAGAAGCCTATAAGAATTTCATCCGCAATCCAGCGACGCATCCTTACGCTGGCGGAGAGAGCTTTTCAGATGTTGCTCGCCGGGTCATACCTGTATTTCAACAACTAGCACAAGAACATTTAGGCAAGACGATCGTTGTCATCGGTCACAACGTCGTTAACCGGGTTTTTCTCGCCGACATCGCACGTATCCCTCTGGCAAAATCGCGCAAAATCCTACAGGCGAACTGCGGAATAAACCTCATTCGGTACCACCAAAACAATTTTCAACTGGTCACCATGAATTCCGCATTTCATCTTACATCAGGATGAGTTAGATCACCCCGCGTAACATTCATGCCCAGGATCGGTGGCGGTACGACTTTCTGCAAAACCCGATCACCCGGGGCCCCATTCAATTAAAATTCGCCAGAAGCCCTCACTTGTCGTCAGTGGTCGCTTTACGGAGATAGTCCTTGGTCACATCGGTCGGCCGGATATCACTCGGTCGGTCAAATTGGCCATCATCGATCGCGATGTCAAAACGAATTTCAAGTAATTCGAGGATTGCGATCGGCTCGAGCTGAGATTGTCCCTGAGGATTACCACCCAGGTGTGTCAAAAATTCAAATCGGTACGGAAAAAGTGAATTCGCATCCAACAGCAAACCGACCTCTGTGGGCGCCCAAGGCGGCAGTTGATCCCTCCACTGGGATGAGTCCCATGCTTCATTGTTGACACCCAGTATTTGCGTCAGCATGGAGTCACGCCAAACTCCCCGCATGGCCCACACCGACTTGTCATTCCATTCGATCTTCACCGCCCGACCAAAGCGGAAACCATCTTGAATTCCTTTTAGCAATCCGGCTAGCCCGCGGATACGCAATGCATCAAAACGGGCCGAGCTTCCGAGTGAATTTTCTGTACCGATACCCGAGTCACGCAGTCGCTGTAAATCAATCAATTTCAGCGAGCTTGTTTCCGGCGTCTCCTCAAACAACCACAATCGGTTGCTGTCGTTGACCTGAGTGAATGTAAACTTACCTGCCCTGCCCCGCAGGATCATTTCTGAGCGTACTTGGCGACGGTCCCGTGGCCCCTTCTGCAGATAGGTGCCCGGACCAAAAAGATGATGACCCCTTAGATGCACTTGAAGTCGGGTCGTCGCGGTGATGGACTGGTAATTGTCAAAGGCGGCAATTGCCGAATCCAGCAAAACATCGCCGCTAGCATCGCTTGCGACAACCAGCTTTTTTCTCGAGCTCGTGGGGCCTCCACCCTCCTGCCCGTCGGCGGCAATAGGGAAAGCATAGGCGAGCATCAGAATAGTCAAGATAGAAAATCTTTGACTCATGGGGAATTCTTACGGGTTTTATCAAAGAAATGGATTGTCATGCACCGAAGAAAAGGTCCAAGGGCTTGAGTTGTAAAAGCCTCCACTACAACGGGACCCCATTTTATGGAGACCGGGACGACTGGTCCACGTCAGTTCAAAATATCCATCGATGCTCTCACGCAGGTTTTTCTCGGTCGAGAAAGGCCACGAAAGACGCTAACAGGAAAAACACGCATGAAACTTCACCCTATATATCTGCACACGCTACTTTTGCTTCTTGTTGTGGCGGCTAGCGGGTGCGGTCGCCATCACGTCAACAACCTGCCTCCGGCCAACATGCTGATGGAACCCGGCCCGGGTGTTGGTGGCCCTGGCCCTGGGGTAATGCTCGGGCAATTACCGACCCCGGTGCCTTACAAAATATCTCAGGTAGCTTTCTCTGGACCGGATGGAATGCAGGTTTTTCATGACTCAACCGGACAAGGACTGTTCGCATCCGAGCCATTAGTGGTGCCGGCACGCGAGAATTTCCCCCAGGGCGCAATATACCGCCTTAAATTGACGAATGTTCCGGGTCGACCCGGCGAGGAGTACTATCCGACCCTCGAGGTCGGGCCGACTACTGCACGTACCGAAGCATATCTTGCCCACAACGCGGTTCCAGTCCAATTTACATCGCAGGATTTCGATCAGGTCCAAGGCGGTAACTTTGTAACCAAGGTCATCTATTTACCCGATCCTGAATATCAACAACTTGCGCTTGCAGCGATTGAGACGCTCGTGAGTACACGACTGGATCCTGGGGTTGACCCAATTCAGGAGGCCGATCGGCGGGGTTCGATCCTGGCAATCGTGCGCTTGGGGAATAAAATTCTAGACAGCGTCGGTGGTTTCGGTTCCGGATTTGATCCCAACTGCCCGGTGCCCGGCGACAGCGTAATTCGACAAGTGCAATATGAAGAAGCGATCGGACCGGGAGGTGTCGCAGCACCCTTTTCGTCGCAAGGATTTCCTGTACCTGAGCAGAGTTTTCCGATTGCACAAGGTGGTCTTGGCATGACCCCTCCGCACCTGGCCGGGGTTACAGCTCCCCAATACGGTATGCCCATCACCGGCACGCCGATCGGCTTGCCTGGACCTCCGCACATCCCTCTGGGTGTTCCAGCAGGGCTTCAATCGCACACCGTTAAGAATTGGACCCGAGTACACATGCCGGAGCCAACTAAAAGAGTGCGGATCAATGTCGAACAAAAACCGGGATACAGTTATCCAAAGCCGGCTAGCAATGTGCGGATCGTGGAACAGGCATCTCGGGATCATAAGCACGCTTTTCGTCAACCAGCACGCGATCGCTATCAGTGGATGGGTGCACTTTGCCCCTGGTAGATCGATATAAACGTTTGTCAAAAAATTGGTCTCGGAGGGGGGCATCCTTCGTACAAATATCCAAGACAATGGTCCCCACCTTCCGCTTCACCGCAGTTACCGACAGATGCCGTCGATCCTATTTGATCTGCGGACTCTTTGTAGCCCTGGTAAATTGCATTTGCTTTGTCTCAACAAGCGAGGCACAGCAGGTGCACTATCGCCATCGCGGCGATATGCCACCGGGAGCGATTGGGCAATGGCAACTGCAGCGGGGTGGGCCATTGCCTGGATATTTTCAACCTACCGAGATCATCGTTCCGACCGGATCGAAAGTGTCGTTGGTGAGCGGATTTCATTTTGATGAGGCGGAGCAAGGTAGCCGTTGCGCGGGTTTCCTGATCGGAAAAATATACCGTCTTAAAGTCACGCATATCCCTCTTTATCCGGGAGTTGAAATCTTTCCGACAATCGAGCTGATCGATCGGATTTACCCCCCTCCCGGTCGAATACTTGAATTCCCGGTGCCGATTCAAATTACCGCAAACGATTTGAAGGAAGCCGTCCGAGGGAGAATGGTGACACGGGTCATTTACATTGAGGATCCCGGACACGCGATTCCGGCAAGGCAGCAACCGGGTCAGCAGCTAGCATTTGACGTGCGTCAGGGTGAGGATCCATTAAAGGTTGCTGATTCGCTGGGTCGTCCGATCGCTATTTTACGACTCGGTGCCCGCGTGCCCGGTCCACTCGGTCCCTCGCCGCAATTTCTCTACGGTTCCCCCGCTTGGAAACAAATTTCACTGAGCGTAAACGCGAATGACGCAGCTTCCAAGCCTGATTTCTCAGGTGCGATTTTGATGGCCGGCCCTCAACAAGAGACAGGCGTGACGGAGGGAGCAGATGATGGTTGAGTCCCGCTTGGAGGCAACTTGGAGAGTGGGAGTGATTCTTCTGGGCATGCTGATTCTGTGCTCTTGCCGCAGCATGTCACCCGTGCCACCCGATAATGATGGTCTAATCTCTGCAACTGTCAGTTCAGATGTCGCTGATCTGCCCCCCACGGCAGCCACAGCCAATGGATTCCCCCCGCAATGTCAGACCTGGAGGCCACCGGGGATTGCCGGACCATGGCCTCAGGATGAATACATTTGTGACGGTGGCGATAGAGATCGCCCGGTTAAGATCGGAGCTGATTGGATCGTTAAAGGACTGCACATGGAAGATACGATTGCCCATTACGACACGCTCGAGGGGGAAACGATGGTTGCCTCAAGTAATCGAGTCTGTGTATACGCGCCACGATTCGGATCGGTGCGACTTGTGCTTGGGGTGGACAGTTTCGAGGGTAAAGACTCACTGATACAGCATAACATTCCCGTAAAAATAGCAGTCGAGGAAGAGCGACTCCTCGCCAATACGACGCTGCAACAATTTCAGACCATTCGTGCAATTGGCGCAAAACGTCCTAGCACGCAACAAGGCAACAGTCCCGGACTTTTGCTAGCCAATGAGGTAGGCATCATTGAGGCAGAGGGTGGTTTCAAACCGTTTGAAAACTTTCGCATTCTCCGTGACGGGCAATATGAGCTGACCGAGAGCTTAAAGCTTAGCGAACAGACCGAAGCCGCAACGGTTTGGACACTAGATAAAGGCGTGCAAGTTGTGATTGATGGAACTCCGGCAGAGGTAGCAACAGGCGACGCTCGTGCACAAGCAACCTTCTCGGTGGATCACGAGAGCAACCCTGGTTTGCGGATTGTGAAAGTGGCATCTGCCTGCGCAGCCAAGCCAGGCGAGATCGTCGAGTTCACACTCCGTTTTGATAATGTTGGGAACGAGCCCCTTGGAAACGTCACCATCATGGACAATCTGACCACTCGCCTGGAATATGTCGAGGAAAGTCAGACAGCCTCCCTCCAGTCAAAGTTTATCACACAGGTCAATCAAGGTGATTCACTGATACTACGATGGGAAGTTCTTGACCCGATCGCTGCGGGTGACGGTGGTACAGTGCGTTTCAAGTGCCGCGTCCGCTAATTAAATGGAATTCACATGACCGGTTTGAATCTGCCTCATCCGTGGCTTGCGGATCGAACGGTCCATTTCAGTGGCTCGGGCATCCGCCGAATTTTTGATCTCGCGGCAACTTTGGACGATCCGGTGGATCTCTCGATCGGTCAGCCACATTTTGAGGTTCCCAAAGTAATTCAAGAGGCGGCAATTCAGGCGATCGAAACCGGAAAAAACGGATACTCTGCGACTGCGGGGATCGCTCGGCTTCGCGAAAAATTGCAGGCCAGACTCGAGAGCCAACTCGGACATGCCGACCGCCGCGTAATGGTGACCAGCGGTACCAGCGGAGGCATTGTTCTAGCCTTGATGGCACTAGTTGATCCCGGTGACGAGATTCTGATGTTTGACCCTTTTTTTGTCATGTATCAACCGCTCGTTCGGGCAGTGGGCGGTACCCCTATCCTGATTGACACCTATCCAGACTTTGCGATCGATCTGGACAAAGTTGAATCTGCCATCACGAAAAAAACAAAATTAATTATTCTCAACAGTCCCAACAATCCTACCGGTAATACGACATCGGCTGATCAGGTTGAGGCCTTAGCGGCATTGGCCAAACAAAAAAATATCGTTTTGCTGAGCGACGAAATTTATAAGAAATTCTGCTACGACACTCCCTTTACCTCCCCTGCCCTATGTAATCCCCAGACAGTCGTCGTAGATGGATTTTCAAAAACCTACGGCATTACTGGGTGGCGAGTCGGGTTTGTTCACGGCCCCGCCGAGATCATTGAGGCGATGGCAAGAATTCAGCCTTTCACCTTCGTCTGCGCCCCGCAGCCTGCTCAGTGGGCCGCATCAGTCGCCCTCGATGTCGACATGTCGAAGGTCGTGAGTGCCTACCGGCATAAACGCGACCACTTAGTGGATTCACTGGCTGATTATTACGCATTTTCTTCGCCGGGCGGCGCGTTTTATCTTTTTCCACAAGTTCCGCGAGGAACGGCCACCGACTTCGTTTCCCGAGCCATTGAACACAACCTTTTAATCATTCCGGGGTGTGTATTCAGTCAGCGAGACACTCATTTCCGCATTTCCTTCGCCGTGAGTGATACCACTCTCGAACGGGGAATTGAAATCCTCAAGCGATTGGCCTAGCGGTCGGAGAGCGTCACGCTCAAAATCATCGCGGTTTTCGTCGGGCGATTCGTGATGTTGCCGACTTCGCGGATGTTTTTTTCTTGGCAGCCTTTCCGGCAACCTTCTTTGCAGCCTTTACCGCTTTCTTTTTGACTGTTTTTTTGGATGCAGCTTTTTTCTTCGTGATTTTTTTCTT
>DLCF01000060.1:0-41714 GCA_002480485.1 Planctomycetaceae bacterium UBA7805 | reverse complement strand
TTTTTTTTACATTCGACGACCTGCTTGTCGCCTTTTTCTTAGCCGGCTTCTTTTTCACGCTGACTTTTGTAATTTTTTTCTTGGCCTTAGTCGCTTTTTTAGCAATTGGAGCTTTTGCCTTTTTGCCCACTTGTTTAGACGTAGTCTTTTCTTTTGCTACCGCTTTGCTGGATTTGGTGGCCCCTTTCTTTTGAGCTGCAGTACCCTTTTTCGGCTCCTCGGCTTTGGAACTCTTCCGCTTCGGCAGTCGCTCTTTTGCATCCGGAGAAATTTCAATCAATATTTTTTTAATTACCGCCCCATGAGGCGCCCGGATTAGCTCAGCTCCCAACTGGTTAAGTAATAACCCGAATTCAACACCCCGATTTTTTGGGATCGCGCGTTCGATGCCAGGAATCTGATACTTTTCTTTTTCCTTTTCACTGATGACACCGACAATATAAAGTGCCTCCAGCGCACCACTGCCGACTGGAATAGAGTGCCCAGCGAGCGTCATTTGCGTGGCATAAGCGACTGAAAATGGAGTAACACCTTTTAGCTTTTGTAATTTCTTGACGGCGGCCCCGATATTTTCTTTTTTCAACTGCTCAATATCAAAAGAATAGTTAGTTTCAAACACACTCTGCAGAATCTGTTTCGTGCGATTGCCTGCCTCAAGCGGATCGGGAAGCATATTCATCGATTCGCTAAGTTCTGTCGCAGTACTTACTCGGACCTCATTCCAGTCATAATAATCGCTTTCAAGCGCTGCCAATGCCTTGTCAGCCGCAGCCACAGCTGCATTCTCCAAGCAGCATCCGTAGAGCAACTGTTGCATCAGCGGTAGCCGCGTATTGGGCGTCGCCGGCTTATAGTGTTTTTTTAACACTTTATGAATTTTTGTGTACAAACCACTGCGATTGACTGCCATTTTTTTTCTGCAACCTGTTTTTGTATTGGAATTATAGGAACTCGATTTTTTTGCTTCTGCTTTGCACGGAAAGGAGAATTTCTCGAAAGAGCCTCAGAA
This sequence comes from Planctomycetaceae bacterium UBA7805, assembly GCA_002480485.1. Taxonomy (GTDB): domain Bacteria; phylum Planctomycetota; class Planctomycetia; order Pirellulales; family UBA7805; genus UBA7805. The sequence goes on along the minus strand of DLCF01000060.1, from coordinate 40,705 downwards.
CGATCCGCCACCACAATTGTCAGGATCCACCATCGTGCATATCGTCTGGAATATCATGGTCGTTGTCTGGCAGAACGGACTCTAAAATCTTGTTGATCTCGATGGACTTTTTGACACCCTGGTCAAGTACAAACTTTAACACTGGCGTGTAGCGGGTATCAATTCTTTTCGCGACCTTTGCCTGCAAAAAACCAGCTGCGTGCTGAAGCCCATGCAAACACAGATTCTGCTGTTTATCATCTCCCATTACCGAAACAAAAATGCGTGCGGTGCGCATGTCCGCGGCTACTTCAACATGGGTCACGGTCACGTGCTCAATTCTGGGATCCTTCAAATCTCTTAGAATGGCAATCCCGACGACCTCCCGGATGGCTTGAGCTGCCTTTTGTAGACGACGAGAATTCATATTACTCCTTGACCCACCGCCATCAACGCATTGGCATGGATTCGACGGACGTGGGTACCCCTACGCTTCATCTAATTTTCGAGCTACTTCTTCAATCTTATAAACTTCCAGAAGATCTCCTTCTTTCACGTCGTTGAAACCACTCAGTTTGATACCACACTCAAAACCCTCTCTGACTTCCCGCACATCATCTTTGACTCGCTTTAGTGCGTCGATTTGATAATCTCCGATGATGGTATTGTCGCGAATCACACGTGCCCTCGCGTTCCGTTGAATCAGCCCCTGGAGGACGCGACTTCCGGCAACCGTACCAATCCGACTAATCTTAAATGCCCGCTGCACCAACGCCCTACCTAACTCTGCTTCCCGTTCCTCAGGCTTGAGCATGCCCTCCAGTGCTGCCCGCAAATCATCCGTCAAATTGTAAATGATACTGTATCGCCGTATTTGCACCCCTCGATCCTCAGCCAGCAGCCTCGCTTGTTCATCGGGCACGACATTAAAACCACAAATAATCGCATCCGACGCATCTGCAAGTTGGACATCAGCCTCAGTAATGCCCCCTACCGTCGCTTGTAAAATTTTAAACCTAACCTCTGGATGATCAATTTTTTCAAGCTCCTGCTGAATCGCCTCAATTGAACCGCGAACATCTGCCCGCAGGATCAAGTTCAGTGTTTGCACCTCATCCTGACCGAGGCGATCAAAGAGTCCCTCGAGCGTGACATGAACGGGCGGCGCGAGCCCAGAGGTGCGGGTTTGAACGTCCCGCTGCAATGCGATTTCACGTGCCTTGGATATATCATCCAGCACATAGAAACGCTCTCCAGCGGCAGGGGCAGTGTCCAGGCCAGTCACGTCAACTGGAGTGGAGGGCCCGGCTTCAGCGACCGTTTGTGATGGATGCAAAGTGTCATACATTGCCTTGACCTTACCATATGCGTTTCCGCAGACAACCGAATCGCCAACACGCATCGTGCCATTCTGCACGATCAACTTCGAAACGACACCGCGGCCTTCATGCAGTTGTGCTTCAAGGCACGTACCGAACGCCTGACGCTGTGGATTCGCGCGATAATCTTTGTCTTCTGCAATGAACAGCAGCATTTCAAGGAGGTCATCGATTCCGGTGCCCTTGATCGCGCTAGTCCGGATAAGTTCCACCTCACCACCCCAATCGCGGGGCAACAAGTCGTTGGCAGCCAGACCCTGCATCACGCGATTCTCATCAACTCCAGGTAGATCAATCTTGTTGAGGGCGACCACAATCGGCACATCGGCTGCACGAGCGTGACTGATAGCCTCCTCTGTCTGAGGCATCACACCATCGTCAGCGGCAACAACAAGCACGGCGATATCGGTAACATTAGCCCCGCGAGCCCGCATTTCAGTGAATGCTTGGTGGCCCGGAGTATCAACAAATGAAATCTTTTTTCCATCTTTCACCACATCGTAAGCCCGAATGTGCTGCGTGATCCCCCCACTTTCGCCACTCACAACGTCAATGCCTATAATCGCGTCAAGCAGTGAGGTTTTCCCATGATCAACGTGCCCCAAAAATGTCACAATCGGAGGCCGAGGCATCAGATCATCGGCGTCATCCTCTGCGTGAACCGTCGACTGCAGCAATTCATCTTCCACGTCGACAGGTAACTTGATTTCTACCTCGACATCAAACTCTACTGCCAATAGCTCGATAATTTCGGCATCGAGCTCCGAGTTGATCGTGCACATCATATCCATTGACATAAGTTGACGCTGAATATCGACTGCAGATACGCCAACGACCTCAGAAAACGCGCGGATTGTGCAGGGTACCTCGACCGCAACATTCCCCTTCCGCGGCGCGGCTGTACTCACTCCCGACCGACGACGAATCGAACCGCGCCGGCCCCTCGAGCGATCGTCGTCTCGTTGCCTCCGTCCCCGCGTCATCTTCTTGCGGTTCAGTTGCCTTGCTTCACGCCCCCCCATCAAAGCGTCTTCTTTCGCCATCTTATCCTTGGACGAAACATCTTCCGCAGACTTGCCCGCTGCACCTCGGTCCCGTCGACGTCCCCGATCGGTGGACGGTGTGTTCACCTCTTGTGGGGGCGGCGTTGCTCCTGGAACCACGTCGTCGGTCTGCTTCCGCTTCTCATGCTTCCTTAGATGCTCGGAAAGCGGCTTTGCCCCTCCAGACCGCAGCGCCTCCGGCGAAAGCTTGAAATCGGGTTTTTGTGCGGCAGGCCCATCAGACCCCGATGGACGTGGCGTGGGTTGATCGACCGTTGGCATTGGAGCCAGCTTGATCGCAGGGGCCGGTCGACTTTTAGGCGTCCTTTGTTGATCGTCACCCGTCTTTTTTGTCTCTTTCGATCCTTGCGACTTCTTTTCGGTGCCTATCGCCTGAGGCTTCCCGCTTGCCGCTGTCGGAGCAACATAATCCTCACGCCGGATCGGTGCACCCGTTTTTTGCTGACTAGAAGTTGCGTCCGGTGGCCCAGGAGGCGCTGAAGCGGATGAATTCCCACCACCGGCCATGTACTGCTTCAGCTTTGCAACTTCCTCGTCACTTAAGCTGGCCAACGCAGAACCCTTGCCAGTGATACCCGCCTTGGAGCAGATCTCCGAAAGCTCACCGCTGTCGATCTTTAGTTCTTTCGCTAATGCGTAAATACGTGCGGGCAATGCGTCTCTCCCTTTTCCTTTCCTCCACGACTGCCATGTCCGCCAGAGGAAATTATCCTGAAATTAAATCATGGCTTATTTCTCCTGATCGACCGCCGCCTGACAACCTCGAGCGATCTCAATCTACATCTGTCTCAATAGCCCAAACAATCCTCGCAAAACGCTCCATAGATCTACTGCTCTGAGGCGTCTGCGGAGGCTTCTGGCGTTTCTGGTGCCGATCCCGCGGAGACAGCATCTGCATCGGTGGAATGATCTGGTGCGTCGGCCGAACCGCTCGGCGATTCCTCGGGCGATGTCTCTGCCGGCACGTCCCCTTGATCAGCACTCTTCGCGCTTTGACTATCGGGAGCTGCGTTTTCCCCCGCAACTGCTTCATCAGACGGCGCATCTGCCTCGGCAGCAGCATCACCGCCGCCCAGCCTCGCTGCCTCCGCCTCGATGCGTTCCTGTTCCCGACGTTTTCGTCTCGCCTCGGTCGCTATCTTCTCTGCCTCTTCCGCCTTTTCCTCGGCCTGCCGCACGATGGCGTCGACCACTTCCTCCGTGAGTCCACCCATTTCCATCAAAACATCTGGCTCGATCACGGAGAGATCGTCATACGACATGTAGCCCTGTTCCACCAATTTGACTGCAAGCTCCTCGGAGATCCCCTCAATAACCGAAAAACCTTCAACCGCTCTATCAATCTGTTCGCCCAACTCTTCTTGTGTCATGATCTCAATGTCCCAACCCGAAAGCTTGCTGCCCAGGCGCACATTTTGACCCCGACGACCAATCGCCAATGACAACTGATCCTCGCGCACCAAGACAATAGCCCTGCCCAGCAACTCGCAAAGAATAACATCTTCAACTTCTGCCGGTTGAAGCGCGTTGGGAATGAGCACCTGGGAGTCATCACTCCATCGGACGATATCAATCCGTTCACCAGCTAACTCGTCCACAATATTCTTAATGCGATTTCCGCGTACTCCCACGCAAGCGCCAACACAGTCGACCCGCTGGTCGTAGCTGCTTACGGCCACCTTGCTACGATACCCCGGTTCGCGAGCCATCGATTTAATTTCAATGACACCCTCATGAATCTCAGGGATTTCTTGCTCGAAAAGCCGCTGAACCAACTGCGTGCGGATACGGCTTAAGATAATCTTCACGCGACTGCCCGCTTTGCGGACTTCAAACACGGTGGCCCGCACTCGCTCGTTCGCATGATGCGTCTCACCCGGTATCTGCTCACTGCGGGGCAAGATTGCCTCCACATCAGGAAGCGACACCGTGGCTGCGCCACCCTCATAACGTTGCACGACACCGGTAACCATCTCGCCTATCTGAGCGTCATACTGGTTGTAAAGCGCATCGCGCTCAGCCTCACGAATTTTTTGGATGATCACCTGCTTGGCAGTTTGTGCACCAATCCGACCAATCGTCTCTTCTGGATCCAGCGGCTTACCGTCCAGTGTCCCGTGGATCGCGCCGGAGTCTCGGTCGATCTGCACGGTTACCTCGGCCTCTTCGCCGTAATACTTGCCGGCGGCGGAAACAAGCGCCTGCTCGATTGCCTCGAATACGATCTCCTTGTCGATATTTTTATCGAGATGGATGGCGTCTACGATGCGTAGGACTTCTTCTGGTTTCATGGCGTTACTGATCTTGATCTACAATTAGCGTCGTTGCGCCGTTATCGGTTTCTATTAACCACCAATCGGTGCGTCCGTACCGAAGGCGACCTTATCCCCCCTCTTGCTGGGGGAAAGGGGCGCGAAAACCTTTCAACAGCCACAACTTAGCGTCGAAACTAATCCGTTAACCTTATCGGCGCCCGAAAGCCGTGTCAAGCGGCGCCAAGTTCGCTCTGGTCGCTGGAAAGCACCATTCACTGGAACTGGCTGAGCAAAGGCAGGCTACCGCACGGGACCGACCGCCACGGCTGATGCCTGGGCCTGCGGCGTCACCGAGAGATTGATAAAAACCTCGCCGCTTGGCTGAGGCTCCGCCGAGATTCCGGAGAGCAGACAGTCTGGATCCGGATGGTCAAAGTTCATCATGGCAGGGATCTGGCCCGCAGCAACCGCACGCAAACTGGCGATGAGTTCGATCATTCCACTGCCGGCACCCAAATTGCCGAAATTGCCCTTGGCCGCCATGATCGGCGGTTGACAATCACCGAATATCGATCCTATTGCTTTTGCTTCCTCAGCGTCGCTAAGGCGTGTCGAGAGACCGTGGGCATGAATATGCCCAATGTCGTGTGCCGCAAGGCCGTCATCCTCAAACAGCGCAACCAGGGCATTACGCATTGCGCTCTCCCGACCAGCCACACCACGCCGTGATAAAACGGTTGACGAACCACGGGATAAGATCTCCCCGTAAATCTTCGCGCCGCGAGCTTCAGCCGACTTCAGCTCCTCAAGCACCACAACACCCGCACCTTCCCCCAACACCATACCGCAACGATCGCGATCAAAGGGACGGCTCAACGCACCAGGGGCAAACTGATCGCTGGCGATTTCCTCTTGTTGTACTGCATGAATCGCATTCATGGGATGGACGCGTGTCCCGGTGGCGCCGACTACCATCAGGTCGGCCGATCCCCGCTCCATAGTAAAAAATGCCTCGCCGAGGGCAAGATTTGCTGCAGCCTCCCGCATGGTGAGCGAGTTGTTCGGACCACGCAGATCATTGTAAATTGCCACGTGACTTGCTGGCATATTCGGCAGGTAGCGCAATAGCCATAAGGGGGTCATCTTTGATAGCCCCTCCTGACCCCATTGACTGAAAAGAAAACGGGCATCGTTCTCCGTCGCCGACGATTCTGGAGATTCACAGGCCGCAATTCCATCCACAAAATCGTCCGGAATTGTGAGCATATAATCCGTCCCGAAAATACAACCGCATCGCTCCGGTGCCATCACTCCGGGAAGAAATCCCGCATCTTGAAGGGCCATTTGGGCCGCCGCAACGCCCATTTGGGTCTCGCGACTCATTAGCTTGAGTCCCTTGCGAATCATCTTCTTTTGATTCTTTTCAAGCTCCCCAAAGTCATCAATTTTTCCCAGGAACGCGTCTGCGACGGCCGCGGCAGGCGGACCTCCGGCGCAGAGCCGCATCGTGTCATAAGCCTGCACCCCACTCTGTCCGTCAGCCAGATGGTCCCAAAGTAACTGGGGACTGTTCCCCAGGGGACTGATGAGACCCATTCCGGAAATCACGATTCGACGCTGAGGGGGGGGATCAGCCATAACGCCTGTGGATTGCCTGCCGAGAGTGCTAAAGCGGGCATTGTAGCGACGGAGTTCGACTCCGTCGAGACAAACAGAGCGACCACTGCCAAGGCGAGGAATAATTGTTAATACCGGCCACGGAAGTCTTGCGTCGCTCCGTTGCCACTTCCATCTGCTGTATCGGCGTCAACGGCATCCCCCTTATGCTCGACAAACAGTAAAAGATCACCTCGGGGTGGCGATTTGGGCACTGGTAGCTTCACAGTTTTCGTGATGCTGAAGTGGGGTACCGGTCGCGGAACGACCCCCAGACTTATCAACAGAACTTTATTCCTTGGCCAACGAAATCGCTCATGAAATTCACAGGAAACTCGTTGTGGCACATCGATGTTGTACCAAGGTTTACCTCGATTAGCGCCAGGTGGTGATTGCAATTTCACCGAAACTAATTTTTCCACCTGTTCCAACTGGCACCGGACCATGGCATCGACCGTAGTCCCGTCAAGCGACATCAGCGGATTCACCTCCACCACAAGTCCCTCTGTTAACTCTGCGACGTTGGCATTTTGCGAACCCGGTGTGCTTTCGGGTGCCAAGTGACTCTTTATGTAAGGTTGCTCACGGTTGAAATTGACGATCGTATTCTGTCCGTTAGGCACTAAAAGTTTCGGCGACCCATGATTCTGATAATCACTTCTTCTGGAAAGTTCCTCACGGAGCAACATCGCGTCCTCGCGTGCAACGAGCCACGCCTCAACCCCCTCAGACTGCACGGGAACCGAGTGGAGCAGTCTCTGCGCCCGTGTCCGCCAATCGGGGTGACCTATCGTATAGATATGCAGACCATACATGTAGGTTTTACTGGCAGACGAAACATAACGATCGACAATACGGGCAACGGCTTGCTGCATTTCTGGCGTATGATAAACCCGAAGGGAACGCGGGGTTCCACTCAAAACGGCCACGACATCCGAATGCCAACTCGCGTAGCCGGTGTCACGCAAAATCCAATCGACAATTGCCTGCTGAGGTGGTGCGCCATTGGAATCTACTCGGGTGGTATAAGGTGATATATCATATTCACGCCACACCTGCTTGTGGTCATTCGGCAGCCGGTTGATCGGTTTACCTGCGGAGCTCGAAGCAGAGACTTGCTGCAGCTGTGCCGATTGCAGTGGAGCGTGAGTGGACGATTGGTGTTGCTCCTGTGCAGTCGCGCGGATCGGAGTCACGGCTGTTCCACCAGGTGGTCTCCACGCCTGTGGAGGGTTCTGCCCGAAAGCGGGTCGCAACACAAAAATGGCCACGAAAAATACCGCAAAGAAAAAAGCGGTGCGGTGGTAGAATGCGAACATCGACATCGAGAAACTCCTTCACAGGACAGGCCGAGGCTTCTTCTGCGGAAACACCCGGGCAGTCAACAAGCTGCAGAAATCGGGGCGAAGTATAGAAATCGCGTTCCTGACAAGCAAGAGCGAATCCGGACGGTGCAAGCAGACCCTCTGACGGGCCTCAGCGGAGCGATCCGACTACGACCGTGCCATTATGTCCACCGAACCCAAAGCTATTGGACATAGCTACCTGAACTTCCCGCTCCCGAGGCGTATTCGGCGTGTAATCCAGATCGCATTTCGGATCAGGATTTTCAAGATTAATCGTCGGTGGTACCACCTGGTCGCGTAATGCCAGCAGAGCAAATATCAGCTCAACCCCTCCGCTAGCACCAAGCAAGTGACCCAACTGACTTTTTGTGCTTGAAATGCTCAGGGCCGTCGCACCTTCTCCAAAGACCGACTTGATGGCAGCTGTTTCTGCCACATCACCTAGCGGCGTGCTCGTGCCGTGAGCATTGATGTAGTCGACTTGAGAGGGATCCACCTGTGCGTCCGCGAGCGCTCGGGACATCGCCTGGGCGGCAGATCGTCCGTCTTCGTTGGGTTGAGTAATATGCCCTCCATCGCCACTGGCACCGTAGCCAAGCAGTTCGCCATAGATTGTCGCGCCGCGACGTTTCGCATGTTCCAATTCTTCAATCACCATGATGCCGGCACCCTCACTCAGGACAAAACCATCACGATCGGCATCAAAAGGTCGGCTCGCGTGCTGAGGATCGTCGTTTCGCTCGGAGAGGGCTCGCATGTTCGAAAACGCACTGATCCCCATCGGGGTGACCGCCGCTTCCGTACCCCCAGTAACCATGACATCCGCCTCGTCATGCTGAATTACCTTGAAGGCGTCTCCGATCGCGTTGGTTGCTGACGCACACGCGGTCGCCACTGCTGCATTCGGACCCTTTAAACCATATCGAATGGAAATATGACCACTTGCTGCATTTACCATCAACTTAGGAATGGTGAATGCAGAGACTTTATCCGGCCCCTTCGTCAGGAGTCGGCCGACTTGCGTTTCAATCTCGTTGAGCCCACCGACACCCGATCCAAGAATAACGCCACAGCGGAAGGGATCTTCGGAATCAAAATCAATACCGGAGGAGTTAACCGCATCGGTACCCGCCACCAGTGCAAACTGCGCGAAACGATCAACGCGTTTTGCCTCTTTCGCGGGAAGATATCCATCGGTCGACCAGTCGGCGATATCACCACCAAAATGAACTTTGAACTCTCGAGTATCAAAGACCGTCAGCTCGTGAACACCACTTTGACCTTCTAGAACTCTCTTCCAGAGATCTTCAATCTGACAGCTGATGGAGGTGACCGCACCGAGACCCGTTACGACAACCCGTCGTCTCATGCTCAGCCCATTACTCTTTTCTGGATCGCAAAATCAAAATTAGGATGACGATGACTGCACGCTTTCTTCAATGTGCTTTACCGCCTCGCCGATCGTCTGAATTTTTTCGGCTGCGTCATCTGGAATGTTGATGTCGAATTCCTCTTCCAACTCCATTACAAGCTCTACCGTATCGAGCGAATCCGCACCCAGATCATTCACGAAATGCGTGTCTGTATTAATTTTTTCTTTATCAGCACCGAGCTGCTCGGCAACGATATCGATCACTCGTTCTTCAACTGAGGCCACCTGGTCTATCCTCCAAAGGGATCGTGTTTTCCAGAACCAATCCTTCCGATGAATCAGCTCGCATGTCGAAAGAACCACCCAACCGTTACCCCGGCGGTCCGAATAAATTGAAGGGGTTTTTAAGTTGAGTCACAGATATACCCTGTTTTTATCGGCATGTCTATAACATCTGAAACACATTGTCACAGCCACCCCCGTTTGGCTCGTGGAACAGTGTCGAAAGATTAACAGGTCATCCCCCCATCAACGGGAATCGCCGTCCCATTGATGTAAGCCGCTGCGTCACTCGATAGAAAGACCACAAGATCGGCCACCTCCTCAGCTTGACCTAACCTGTTTGCTGGTATGCGCTTTTTAAATTCCTTGATATAGTCGTCGCCCACCGCTTTGGTCATTTCGCTCTCAATAATTCCAGGCGTGATCGCATTGACCGTGATTTTCCGCTTTCCAAGCTCGCGGGCTACAGTCTTGGTCAGACCGACCAGCCCTGCCTTGGAGGCCGAATAATTCGCCTGCCCTGGATTTCCGATCACAGCACCGGAAACGCTGGAGATGTTGATAATTCGGCCAAATCGTTGCTGCATCATGGGTATGGTCGCTGCTCGGGTGAACAGGAAAGCGCCACGGAGGTTGGTGTTGAGGACCATGTCCCACTCATCGTCTCCCATCCTCGGAATCAACGTATCACGGGTAATTCCTGCATTATTCACAAGAATATCGAGCCGTTCCCAGCGTTCGGTTACTTCATCGACCACTTTCTTGACGCTTTCCGAATCAGTGACATCACACTGGAATGCAGCTGCCTCTCCGCCGGCTTCGATGACTTGCTGCACGACCGCTGCCAACTTATCTGCACTGCGGGCAATGCAGGCCACTTTGGCACCCGCCCTACCCAACCGTAACGCCATTGCCTCGCCCAACCCCTGCGATGCGCCAGTGACCAGAGCCACCTTGCCGGACAAATCAACGACCATTGCTTGGTTTGCGTCAGCCATGCTAATGCTTCCTTTCTTGCGTTTATGCCAATGTATGGCAGGTGATTTTTCTCTCAATGCGTCGCAGTAATCCGCGAAGAACACGACCGGGTCCGACTTCGTAAAATTCCTCCATGCCGTGGCCTAAAAGCAGGCGCATCGAAGATTCCCAGCGTACCGGCTCCACTACCTGGCGGGCGAGAAGCTGTTGAATCTTTGCCGGGTCGTCGTGAAACGCCCCATCAACGTTTAGGACTACGGGAATTCGTGGCGTTTTGAACGAAACCGACGCCAAGGCCTCGGTCAATCCCGTAACCGCCGAACCCATGATCGACGTATGAAAGGCCCCTGCCACCGACAGCGGAATCGCCTTCATCGCACCCATTTCCAGTGCAAGGGGAACAGCCCGCTCGCACGCCGCTTGGTCCCCGGAAATCACAATATTGCCCGGGCAGAGATAGTTTGCAATCTGCAAGACGTCATCGCCCGCGGCCTGAGCACAAAGGGTTTCGACCTGTGCTTGCTCCATTCCCAACACGCTGACCATACCACTCGGTGTTTGATCGGCTGCCTGTTGCATGGCCTCGCCCCGCCGCTGTACAACTCGCAGTCCATCTTCGAAACTGAGCACGTCTGCAAAAACCAGAGCCGTGTACTCCCCGAGGCTGAGACCGGCCACAGCGCTGCAGTTATCAACCACCTCGGGCTGGTCTGCTCGCAGAGACTCAAGCACTGCCAAGCTTGTCACAAACAGGGCCGGTTGGCTTACTACGGTTGAATCTAGCTTCTGCTGCGGTCCTTCGAAGCAAAGCTTCGCCAAGTCGTAACCGAGGATTTCCCCGGCGCTTTCGTAGAGCTCACGAGCTTCCGGTAGCGCGGCATGTAAAGCCTGCCCCATGCCGACGGTCTGAGCACCCTGCCCGGGAAAGAGAAACGCCGTGTTACTCAAATTGCTATTTATTCCTCGATAGCAACCACATTACGGCCCATATACCAACCGCAATTGGGACAGATTGTGTGTGTGGGAACCGAGCTGCTGCATTTTGGGCAAAAAGTCAACTGACGGGGTCTCCGCGCGTCATGGCTTCGCCGCTTTCCGGTCCTTGAATTAGAATGTTTACGTTTTGGCACAGCCATGACCTATGCTCCCGAGTCTTAATTTTAAGTCTCTCAAATTGCACCGAGGGCGGATTCTCCCGCTCCTCACAGTGTTTTTACCCTAACAATCGCCACCCGTCCCTGCAATGGGCCCTCTCGGGCCAGTTCACTCGAAAAGCGGTCGCTCCTCGCCCGAATCCTCATCCTCCAGATTTTCTGGCGCCGCCACCCCGAGGTGATCAAAACCGGCTTCAGTGAGTCGCCGGCCGCGGGGCGTGCGAACCACCAATTCGGTCCGTAGGAGGAAGGGCTCCACTTCATCGATCAGCGTATCAGGCGGCACATTCATTGTGTGGGCGATCGCCTCCGCACCCACCGGCCCCCCTTGGAAAACACGTAAAATGGTCTCCAAGTACTTTCGATCCTGAAGATCTAGTCCCGCCTGATCGATTCCCTGCATCTGCAATGCATCGCATGTGAGTTGGTGCGAGATACGACCATCCGCGCGACTCGTCACATAGTCACGGACCCATCGCAGGCGATTATTTGCCAATCTGGGTGTTCCCCGGCTCCGGCGGGCAATTTCGTCAGCCGCATCCTCATCAATCCCGACTCCAAGTTTGCTGGCGTTCCGTAAAACGATTTCTGACAGTTCCTCGACCGTGTAGAAATCAAGGTGCTCTCGCATCTGGAATCGATCACGGAGGGGTGCTGAGAGCAAACCGCTCCGCGTGGTTGCACCAATCAATGTAAATGGCTTCAGGTTCATGCAGAGCGTGCGAGCATTGACTCCCTCGCCCAGCACAATATCGATACGGAAATCCTCCATGGCTGGATAGAGAAACTCTTCAACTGTTTTCGGGAGTCGGTGAATCTCATCGATAAATAGAACCGATCCCTCCTCCGCATTGGTCAGATAGGGCACCAAATCTTTAGGTGCCGCGAGCGCAGCTCCACTGGCAATCTGAAAACCGACACCCAAATCACGGGGAATACAGGTAGCGAACGTCGTCTTCCCGAGCCCGGGCGGGCCATCGAATAGAATGTGGCCCAACGGCTCCTCCCGCTTGGTGGCCGCATCAACTGCAATTTCGATCCGCTCATACACATCACGCTGCCCCACCATGTCGTTCATGTGCTGGGGGCGCAGATCGCGATCATCATCGGTGGGCTGACTGCCACCCTGTAAGACCGGCTCGCGTGACATGCGGACTCCCGTATCGAATCGCCGTGAAAAAAAGGTCGCCCACAATATATCAGGGGCCACTACCAGGCGGCAGGCTACAGCATCCCGAACCGTTTACGCAACAGCCATTCCGCTAGCAGAAGGGCAAAGAAAAGTACAAACATCTGCCAGGTATTCCAAAGCGGGATCGGTGGCAGTGTCGCCACAGGCACCAAATCACCGGCTGGTAGCTCGTTGAAAGATTTTGCCATCTCCGCCACCGTATAAAATTTTCCTCGTGACCTCTCTGCCGCCTGTTGCATTTCGCTTTGATTTAACGCAGTGCGCGTCATCTCCCCGATCGGGGCCACGACCGTGAAGGATACGCCGAGCGGGTTCTCGCCTAGTGCGGGTTGCGAGAGTACGATTTCATAACTTCCTATCGGAAGTCGGCCGGCACTGCCCTCAAATATACTCCTCCGAAGTGGGCTTCGCTCCAGCACAACGCGTTTTCTCTGACCACTGCCCTCCAAAACTACTACCACACCGTCATCCGTTTCCGGGATTAAACGCTCATCAAAAAAACGTGCCTGAACTTGGACCGATTGAGTTGGATCGTATTCCAGTTTATCCGTCGTTAATTCAACCCCTTTATCTCCCACTAGCTTCGAGCGACTGAGATAGCGAATCGCTTGAATCCAATAACGAGCGTAAAGCGGATCGCCCACTCGATAACGCCAGCGGTAGGTTTCATCAGTCGCATGCCAGAGAACTTTTCCCGGCGGGACAAAATGAACCACTAGAATCGGCAGGGATTGACTATCCTGTGTCGCCTTGACTGCCTCGGTAGCAGCCAGCACACGGGCCGTCGGCTTCATTTGTCCAATCGCATGGATGCCATAGATCTCCGGTAATCTTTCCCACAAATCTTGGGTCTCTGCCGAAGTATCCCCCAGTTGCATGTGCGGACTACGCAGCCCGATCGGCGTTGGTTGAATCTTGCTGGCCTCAGCTTTAACACTGGTTTCGGCAGTTGAATCAAAGGGCAATAAATTCCGAAGCGGTGACTGCACAAAGTCGTTAAACTCGAAATTGCGGCCACCGAAAATGAGCAAGCCGCCACCCTTTTTCTCTACAAATGCCGCAACATTCTCCAAGTCCCGACGACTCATTTGTTTCAGATCCACATCGCCCAGAATAATAACATCGTATTGAAAAAGTTTTTCGCGACTCACCGGAAATAGTGGCAACGCAAAGCGATCCTGTTCGGGATATTCAATATCGGCTTGTTGAAGCACGACGTTCAAATCGACCGTCCTATCTCGTTCCAGCAAATGCTTAAGATATTTAAATTCGAAACTTGGCGAGTCCTGCACCAGCAGCACCTTGATAGGGTCATCCCGAACTTCAATCGATCGCGAGAGTCGAGCGGATACCTCCTGGCTGCCGCTCCCCGCTACCTTTGCCTCGATCGCGTATTCCCGTTGACCGAGCCGGGTGGGCCGATCCGACAAAGTTTGCCGAGTCACAATGCCGTCGGCTCCTCCGACTACCTCTCGACGTTGAACCACCTCTCCGGTGTTCACATCACGAAGTACAACTTCAATCGGTGTTCCCTCAAGTCCGTGCGCGGTGATCTTGAAATCAAAATCAACATAGTCATTCACGAAAACAATTTCGTCAACTACTAGGTCCGCAATCAACAACTCGCGGTTCGGTTTTTCAGAGCCCACTCCGACCAGATAAAGCGGAACAGCCTGTGACCGCGCCGTTTCCGCCGCACCCGCCAGATCGATCCCTTCCGTCGTGATGCCATCGGAGAGAATAACCATTGCCGCCAAACGGCGACCGCGAAGTGACGATAGGACTCGTTGCACCGCCCCACCCAACCGGCTCGATGCGCCAGTGGCCTCGAGTTTCTCCAACCGCGCTTCGAAGCCCTGCGGTCCTGGTCCTTTTACTCTACCCGACGGAAACAGCTGCTCGGCGGACTCAGCTATCGAAAAAACCCTTACATCATAGGCATCAGAGAGGCGGGTGAATGTCTGAGGATCAAGGAGCTGTTCCGCGATTTCCCATCGACTGATCTCTACCGATTCGGGATCCAACCCGATGGCCTGGATCGATTGAACGGTGACCGGATCTTGATAATCGTCAATCACACTCATGCTCGCTGATCGATCGATGAGGATGGCCAACGTGGGCAGCTGCATCCGCGTAAATTGGATTTTTAGTTGAAAAAGCAAAACACAGATCACCAAAAGGACTAGTATCCAGCGGACAGCAGCCAGCAATGTGCGAGCGACAGGCGTGGCACGACTTCCCTCGCGAAAATAGAGGCCGAGGATATAGACAGCACCGAACAAGGCAAAGACAGTAAACGCAAAGACCAAGCCTCTAGTCCACATCCAGTTACCGGCTAATTCCCATTGCAAATCGCCGCCACCAGGGGGAAGCTCGACGCCCATCAACCAGAACAGAATCTTGCCGACCAGATCTCTCATGCGAATCGATTCCCAATCCACCAGGCCACAAAAATTTCCAGAAACAAAAACAGTAATACCAACCCGACTAAGATTATCGCCGGAGATGTTGACGCAGAGACTTGCGATGGTCGCGCGGTGGCAACCGCCTGTCCCACTGCACGTGCGTGCCAGGCTGGCGCAAGCTCCTTGGGTGAAAGACTGCGCAGGTCGCTTTCGCGAGTCCCCAGATTCACCGCAAAAACAGGATCATGATCAGTGACACGCCCTGTCCCCGCGGCAGGCTGTGCATTGTGATCAGGTTTCAATCTATAAATGCCGCGCGTCCTGGTGGGACCAAAAGACCACGTACCATCAGGATCAACTGCAATTCTCTCATTGCTGGTCGGCGAGTCAGGAATCTCCAGCACCGCCAATCTTGTATCGATTGCTGCAGGCAATTTGCCCCGGAGCCACTGACCAACCTCCACATTGCGGTCCCGCAGGCGTCCACCGACGACAGCCTTCCAGAGTCCCTCGAAAAAGGGCTGAGCGTTTAACCAAGAGGCGATGAGCGACCAGGGACGTTCCGCATTGTCGGCAATTCGGCTCGATTCAGTCGGGTCGGTCGTCAGCAGCAAACTCCAGCCACTCCCCCTCCGCGCTAAAACGACCAACGGTTCTCCGGTATCCAACCACAAAATCGTGTTGGCAGCCGATCTCTCTGGTATCTGCAACTGATAGTATTGCAGCACCGGCACGCCGGTTAATCCAGTTCTTGGATTGCCTTTCCAGGGAGCGAGAAACGGATCCGCATACGTTCTAGGATCCGGGAAATGATACTTCCCGTCGTTAAAGAGACCTTTTATTCTCGCCGGCAGAAAACCCCCTGGCGGCAAAGCCTCCTCTGAATTGGTTGGGGCATCAACGGCCTGATACGCATTGTTGTTGTATGGCTCGGCAATTACCTGGTCGCCGAGGATCGTAACGAGTCCTCCGCCACGTTCGACATATTTTGCAAGCCTGGATGCTTCCTGACGTGTCCATTGAGCAACGTTACAGAGAAAAATGCAGTCGTAATCGTTGAGATTTGACTCGGCTAGCCGACTTTCATCTACAACTTCAACGGCTGTTGCATTGACTTTCTGATCCGCTGCCCTCATTGCGGCCTGCAGCGGCAACGTTGCACCCTGCTTGCCCCGCACAAGTAAAATTCGAACTTTCTCCCGCACGTCAATCGCGAGATCCCGATAATCATCCAGCGGCAGCTGATCGTCGGCGATCTGTACGCGGACCACGTGAGGTCCCGCTTCTGCGAACAAGTGTGTGAATGTCACCTGCGTATCAGTGCCTGGCGGTAGGTCGATTGTTTTTTGCTCTGTTCGGATGCCATCGATCCAAAGTTCCACGCGTTGCCCTTTCAATAACTGATTACGGAACGAATGTAATGTGGCAATAAACCGGGTGGGCGTCGCAACGGTGGCAAGCGGACCAGAAACGGTCAGCTCAACAACCGCCGTATTGGGGCGAATGCCCCCCTTGCTTTGGATCGCAACGACTTCGATGCTCCCGCCCGTTGCGAGCCGAGCCAGTTGCGCATCACGACGATCGCCGGAAACGGTATCCTGCTCTTCGTCATCCCAGGTTGTGCGGCCCAGATCGCTGAAGATTGTGATAGCGTGCTGACCGAATGTCCCTTGATCGGCTGTCGACTGGATCAATTGCTCGGCCGCTGTGAGTGCCGCGTCCAAATCGGCCCCCGCTTGGCCGTTCGGCAATGTATCGAGGTCGGCGATCAACTGCTGGGCATCATAGCTCGGCTGGCCAACGACCACCTCCGCCTGTGGCCCCATCAAAATCAGGGAATAAGCATCCCCCCCCTGCCCCGCTTTGATACGTTCGATAATCTGCCGTTTGGCCCGTTCAAAATCGGTCTCACTCTCATCGCGGTAGGCCATGGAATAGGATGCGTCAAGCAGAAAAATGTGGTGCGTGTTACCGGCGGACAGAGGAAGGGTCGAAAAATTGCTCACCAGGGGATCTGCCATCGCTAGCAGGACAAATAACAACATTAGCATCCGCAAAAGCAGTAAAAGCCACTGCTGAATACGCATCCGCCGCGCGCTCTTTTCAATCGCAGCAAGCAAATACTCCATCGCCGCCCAGGAGATTTCATGGTAGCGCTGTCGATATAATAGATGAATCACGAGCGGCGTTACCACTGCCGGCAACCAAAGCAGCATCCATGGAGAAGCGAACAGACCATTCAGCCAGAGGGGCATATTGCCAAGACCACGCATCAGGTGGTCTCTCCGCGGGGATTACGTTTTCTGCACCCGGCGACCTGCCAGGTAACTCGAAAGTGCAATATCAAGGGGTTGATTCGTAAGGAGCGGTACATAATCTACCTGTTGACCGCGACATCCGATTTGAATCTGCCGCAAAAAATTGTCCATTTCGCGCAAGTAGATCTGCCTGACTTGACGCGGATCGGTGGTGCGATCTGGCCAATGTTCCAATCCGCGAAACCGAGTCATCTGCTTAAAGGGAAATTCTCGCTCATCAACGTCAAGGATCTGGAACACGATGACGTCATGTTGGCGATGACGCAAGTGCTTGATGCCTGCAAGAATACTTTTCGGGTCATCAAAAAGATCACTCAGAATGATCACAATACCCCGCTTCCGATACCGCTCTGCGAGGTCGTGAAACAGAGGACCGATTGAAGTTTTTTTCTCACCCGGCGATTGCTCCAGCACATGGAGCAATTGCTGCAGATGGGACGGTTGACCGCTCGGTTGCACGAGGTGACGGATATCCGAATCAAACGTGGCAAGTCCGATGCTGTCTTGTTGTTGTAACACCAAATAGGAAAGCGACGCGGCAATGCATTTTGCATATTCTAATTTGGAAAGCGGACTTTTCACACCTTGGTACAACATGCTCTCGCTCGTATCGAGCAAGACATAGGAAACGAGGTTTGTCTCTTCTTCATATTGCTTGAGGTAAACTTTGTCGGTCCGGCCAAAAACTTTCCAGTCGACATGACGCAGGTCGTCTCCCGGAACATATTGGCGATGCTGAGTAAATTCGATCGAAAATCCGTGGTAAGGACTTCGATGCGGCCCGGCAACATAGCCCTCAATGATCTTTCGGGCCCGCAGTTGCAGACCCTCCAGCTTAGAGAGCGTCTGCGGATCTAAATATTCTTTCTTGTCCACCATCGGTGGAAACCTCGTGGCTGACAGGAACGGTGTCGATCAATTTCTGAACAATGACGTCCGGGGTGATCCCTTCGGCTTCCGCATTAAAATTTGTCAAAATGCGGTGTCGGAGAACGGCAGGCGCTACCGCACGAATATCGTCTACGTCGACATAAAACCGACCATGCAAGATCGCCCGAGCCTTGCCTCCGAGCACGAGATATTGAGTCGCTCGGGGACCTGCACCCCAACTGACATAGTCCTTCACAAAATCGGGTACCGCGCCTTTTTCTCGTCGAGTGCTTCGGGCCAACTGCAGCGCGTAACGGGCGACGTGATCCGCAATCGGCACTCGACGCACGACCTCCGCGAGTTGATGGATCTCTTCCCCGGTCAGGGTCGCCTCGACCTGAGCGGTGTGGTCAGTGGTCGTCCGCCTCACAATCTCAAGTTCATCCTCCTCTTCTGGGTAATCGACAAGCACATTGAACATGAAACGATCTAACTGTGCTTCCGGCAATGGATAGGTACCCTCTTGTTCGATCGGGTTTTGTGTTGCAAGGACGAAAAACGGTTCTTGTAACACCCGGCGTTGCCCGCCGATGGTGACTTGATGTTCCTGCATAGCCTCAAGCAGCGCTGCCTGTGTTTTCGGCGGCGTTCGATTAATCTCATCCGCGAGAATGATATTTGCAAAGATCGGACCTTCAAGAAACCGCAATTCTCGGGATCCCGAGGATTTATCCTCCTGGATAACTTCCGTCCCAGTGATATCCGACGGCATCAGGTCGGGGGTGAATTGGATGCGATTGAATTTCAGCGAGAGCGTGTCAGCCAATGTATGGATTAGCAAAGTCTTCGCCAGGCCGGGAACCCCCACAAGCAAACAGTGTCCGCGGGCAAACAATGCAATCAGTAACTCTTCGATAACCGCCTCTTGACCAACAATCACTTTTGAAAGTTCGGAGGTAATTCGCCGATACGCTCGACTAAGTTGCTCGGCGGCTTGAAGATCTTCGTGCTCTGACATCAATTACTTTCCAGTAAAAAATTAAATTAGTTCTTATTTTCCTGTTTCGATTCTGATTGCAACGAAGGCAAAGCGAATGCCTGTAGACGATTTTTACCGGCAATCAGGCAAAATCCACCACCGGCAACCAGGTTGCCACTTTCCGCTTGCTTTCCAGCAGGCAGATCGGGACGCTTTAAACGAATGATACCACGTTGCACGGGGTAGCCCCGCTCACCATTATCCATCAACGCTTGGTCAAACACAAAGACTGCATCCCGCGTCGGCCAATAAACGCGTCCTCCGGCCAAAATTCCTCTGCCATAGCCGCGCGGACCGCCGCGATTGCCCGGCTGTGGCCATACAGCATGAGCTCGCCCGGTGATCATATTGAACCACCAAATATTTTCACCAGCCGCCAATACCATTTCGCCTGCAACCCCCAATATCTGAATCGGGGAGGATGTAAGCGGAGCACTCTTCCAAAGCAAATGGCCCGTGTGAGCATCGAGCGCGAGCAACGCGGGACTGTCACGCGGCGCGACTATCACCACCCCCCGAACCGCCACACAGGGATTCAAACCGCGTCGGAAATGCGAGGGTAGCAACTGGCCGGCATCCACTCCGACACGCGTATAACGGTACGCCCATCGCAACCGTCCATCTTCAGTGCGCAGCGATGCAACCGAGCCGAGATTGGTGTTGAGATAAAGACGGCTTCCTGCGAGTGTCAACAGAGTGTGTGTAATTTCATTCCGCATCCCACCGGCCGGTGTATTCGCTCGGCATACTTCCTGACGCCAACGTAATTTACCGGACTGCAAATCGAGGCAAGCGACGTAACAGATGGCCTGCATCGCGCCCTGTCGCATCACCACATAGACCCCATTGCCATCGGCCACTGGAGCCCCCTCAAAAGACCATTTCTGCCGATCGAATTCTGCCTCTTCATCTTTCGAAGGGAAGTTCCACTCCAGTGCACCCTCACGGTCGAGGTTCAGACATGTAATTCGATTGCCGGCGTAGCCGGCATCAAAACCAACCGCACGGCTCGTGAGTTGGGTTCCCATCCGGGCGAGGAGGCGGCCCTCGAAAAAAGTCATGGAATACTGTGGTGCTAACCAGGGATCAGCGGCCAGACGATTCCTTGCGTCCCGCTTGACCTCGCGGGTCACAAGTTTGCCACGGGGATAAATTTGGCCGAACTGGCTTCCCTCGAACGCCGGTTGACCATCGCTGACATTCAGGGCAAAGATCTGACTGCTGTTGTTTAGCAAGGCCCAGTCCCCGACTAAAAGCGGGAAAAAGTACAAATCGTCCGGGCGATGATGCGGGGCAACGGTGCGTTTTGGCGTTTGTTTTTCCGACGCGTCGTGGTGTGGCAATTCAACCGCCGGCATCACACGAGCGAAATGCCATTCCCATTGCGGTACCGGTGAAAAATCCAGCGTGCGATAAAACAGTCGATTTCGTGATGGCGATCCGGCAAATGTCGGCCATATGCTCTGCTCGCGTGTTGGCCTTTCCTTGTGACGTAACCCGGTGTTCTGTGGTTTATCCAACTGCGCTTTTAGGAGTTGTTTGAGCCTTTCGACGTAGAAATCATCCTGACCTGCAAGCCGACCACGTGCGGTGGGATACAGCCGGTCGAAGACGTTCAGTTCCCACTGCGCCCGAGGAAAATCTTCTTGCAAAATCGAAACCAAAACAAGCCTCGCTCCGATGGCCGCCGGATTAATATCCGAGTCCGGATAGGCTAGATCGTTATCGCCCTGCATCGTAGCTTGCTCTGGCTGCAGTTTACCCTGCAGCGATGCGACCACCTGTTGCGGCGGCACACCTTGATAAGCATGCCAGAATCCTAGGCCGCCTCCGGCAGTCCAAAGCCCGTCTATGCGTTGCCAATATTCCCTCGCCTCATCAAATCGACCACGTTCCAGGGCTCGATCACCCATAAGAAGCAATGCGTCGTCGCCGAAACTGCTGCAGAAAAATTGATCAAGTTGATCGGCCCGCAATGCCGTAAGATCGGTCACATTCTGCAATCGTCGATACCAATCTTCGGCCGACGCATCCACACGATCACGGTAAAGGGCTAGTGCCTCCGGTGGCATGCCCGCGAGCAGCATGTTTCCGTACGTTGCAATACTGAGGTATCGATTAGTGTCTTTTCCGGTCTCGATAGGCAGATGGCCGAACCGATCTGTCAATTTAAAAAATGTGGTTATCGCATCTCCCCAATTTTTTTCCTCAATCAGTGCTGCCAGACGCATTTGCAACAGGGAAGCTTCGCCGGGAAGGTCCCCTACCTGGGCCGGTTGCAGTTGGATACCGCTGGCGGAAATGTTGCGCGAATGGGGCCAAGCAGCAAACACCGTCTTGCCGTAGCAGCAGGACAAGCTCAACACGATGGCATAAATGGGGAACCGAAGATTCAAAACGGCCTCTTGTCTGTTTTGCGGGTATACCCCGAGGCTGGCCAAAGCGTTTCCCGCTTTGCTGACTGTGAGTTGGGTTCAGCGCTGCGTCAAGTCGCTGCAATCCAGTATAAGCGGGCGAGTTTTGCGGGAAAAGAGATAGCCGGGTATGTCCTTATCGGGCATAGCCTTCGATAAAACGACCCAGCATAAAGGCGACTGCCCCGGCGACCAGCATCAATAACAACTCGGCAACCCCCCGCCGTCCCAGTTGTCCGGACAGCTCCATAAACATGGCCAAAGGCAAGAGAATCAGTCCGCCGATTTGGAGGAAACGTCCCAGAGATTTCATCATGAGGATGCTAAAGCTCAGTGCATAAAAGGATCGACGTTTTTAACTACCTCCATTATAGGTAAGCTCACCGCTAGTGGCCACTGCTCGACCCTTTCGCCCTCGCATAGCAACTCCTACAATCGGCAGCGGATGAGCCACCCGCGGGCTTTTACCGGTTACACCCCTACGGCGGTTCGCCAATCGATCCGGTTGGCCCGTGGCAATTCGATGGCACGACACCGCGCGAGCTAATTGGACCGCAAAGCGGTCAATATAATTTTCAAAACAACCATCTAACTGCGATTACTAGGAACCGATGCGATGGACGAACGAGTGTATAATTTTTCTGCCGGACCTGCCGTGTTGCCGGAAGAAGTTTTACGCAACGCGCAGCAAGAGTTCATGTGCCTTCCCGGGGCAGGTGCCTCTATTCTGGAAATCAGCCATCGCGGCAAGGCATTCACGGAGATCCTGGAAGCAGCGGAGGACAATCTGAGGAAACTCCTTGGGTTAAAAGATCATTTCCGCGTCATTTTTCTCCAGGGCGGATCGCGTTTGCAGTTTTCGATGATCCCCATGAACTTGCTGAGGGGGCGGTCTGCTGATTACATCACCACCGGAACCTGGGGCGAAAAAGCAGTTGTCGAGGCACGGCGCGAGGGATCGGTCCGAGAAGCTTGGAATGGGGAAGCAACGCAATACAAACGAATTCCCACAACCGATGAAATTAAACTCGATGCCGATGCTGCCTATGCCTACTTTACATCCAACGAAACAATCCAGGGCGTGCAATTCCAAAAAGAACCCGATACAGGCAGTGTTCCTCTGGTTGCCGATGCGTCGAGTGATTTTCTTTACCGCCCCCTCGCGATGGAAAGATATGGTCTAGTTTATGCTTGCGCTCAAAAAAATGCCGGACCTGCGGGCGTCACGGTGGTTATTATTCGGGACGATTTGCTCGGCGAAGTCGATTCCAACAAATCAGGCATGCTCTGCTATGAAAATCACGTAAAAAATCAGTCGTGCTACAACACTCCGCCTACCTTCGCGATCTACATCGTGAAACTCGTGACCGATTGGCTGATTCATACGGTGGGTGGGCTCGAGAAGATGTATGAGCTGAACCAGAAAAAGGCCGCCCTGCTTTATGAGGTGGTCGACGCGTCTGGGGGATTTTATCGTCCCCACGCCGAAACCGACTCTCGAAGCTTGATGAACGTTACCTTTCAACTGCCGAGCGACACGCTCCAGGCCGAATTTATTGAGCAGGCCGCCGAGCAATCACTCTGCAACCTAAAGGGCCACCGGAGTGTGGGCGGCATTCGCGCTTCGATTTATAACGCCATGCCCCGTAAAGGCGTTGAACGCCTCTCGGAGTTCATGCGTGATTTTTACAAGAAAAATAGCTAGAACCTTCGTTCTGGCCGAGCAATGAAGAGGAGCTGCCTGTGCCGAGCATTTGCGTGCTGGATAATCTTGCTGCTGATGGTATCGAACTGCTGAAAACGGACGCTCGCATCCAGTTTGATGTGCGGACCGGGCTGGCAGATGCAGAACTCCGTGAAACGCTCAATCAGTATGACGGAGTCATTTTGCGCAGCGGGGTTAAAATTACGGCCGACTCGCTCACGGATAATACGCGGCTCAAGGCCATTGTGCGGGCTGGTGTGGGTACCGACAACATCGACAAACAGGCCGCCACACGTCGGGGGATTGTGGTGATGAATACACCGACTGGCAATACGCTCAGCACGGCTGAACATGCGGTGACCTTGATGCTCGCCCTGTCGCGGAATGTGGCACCTGCCTATCAATCGCTCCGAGAGGGTCGTTGGGATCGGAAAAAATTTACCGGGGCGCAGGTCGCGGGGAAAACGCTCGGTATCGTCGGAATGGGTCGGATCGGGCAGGCGGTAGCAGAGCGTGCCCAGGCGCTTGAAATGCGGGTATTGGGGTACGACCCTTTTTTCTCTGCATCAAGAGCGGCTGAAATCGGTGTCGAAATGTTTGACGATGTGGATGCAATGCTTCCGGAGATTGATTACCTCACAGTTCATACACCGTTGACAGACCAGACGCGGGGCTTAATCGGTGCTGCACAACTCGAGAAAATCAAACCTGGAGCCCGATTAATCAATTGCGCCAGGGGTGGCATTTATGATGAGCAGGCCCTCGTCGAGGGTCTGAGCCGCGGTGTGCTCGCCGGAGTAGCCCTCGATGTCTATGCCGAGGAGCCGTGCACAGATCATCCACTCTTTGAGATGCCGGGGGTTCTCTGCACGCCGCATCTGGGTGCCAGCACGGAAGAGGCTCAGACGCAGGTCGCCGTTGAGGGTGTTCAACTCTTAATCGACTTTCTGACCAGCGGAAATATCCGCCACGCGGTCAATATGACACCGCTTGATGCGCAAACCGTTGCGAGTCTGAGAGGATATCTCGGTCTCGCCTATCGACTCGGCCGGATGGTAGGACAACTCGATGCATCCAAGGCCGAAAGCTGTCGTCTGGAATATCGGGGTGATGTGGCCGAGCGGCAAACATCACTGCTCAGCAGTAGTTTCGCTTGTGGATTATTGTCAGGCGTGTTGGACGAAGAGCCGAATATTGTCAGTGCCGAACTCCTCTTACGGGAACGGGGCATTGAGTTGATTGAGGACAAAAGACCCGGTCGCGGGGCGTTTGCGTCTTCGATTCGAGCCCACCTCACCACGCGCGATGGCGACCGTGTGGTGGCCGGTACGCTATTCGGTGAAAACATGCCCCGCTTGGTTCAGTTGGGTGAGCATCAATTGGAGGCATTTCTCGATGGTCACCTGCTCATTTTTCAGCACAGCGACGTTCCGGGGATAATCGGCGCGGTGGGCACAATCTGCGGTCGACATGATGTCAACATCGCCCAGATGGCTGTGGGCCGCGCATCACCCGGAGGTGAGGCGATCGGTATCTTGAATCTCGACACCGTAGCGAGTGCAAATTTAATTGAGGAGATTGCCCGACATGAGGCAATCAGTCGAGTCCGCTGCATTGAGTTGCCTCCCGCAGGGGCACTACCGCTCTGGCTGGAGCCCTCAAAAGGCTGAGGACGCTGCAAGGTTACGCCACCACCGGTGGATTTGAAAACAGGGCGAGAAAGAATACAGTAATGTGGGTAAACCGCTACCGGCGGATCGGTTGCATAACTACAAAATCAGGAGGGCAGGATTTTACCTGAGGCGGCGCGGAGACCCCTGAAGAACTACCCGCTCACACGCAGCGGCACCACCAAACCGGAGATCTGCGACACTGCACGGACGCCCGAAAAACCGCGAGCGACGCCGTCCGCTGCAACCGCTAACCAAAACCTGCAGAGTAGAGCACCCCCTAGGGGAGTCGAACCCCTGTCTTCGGACTGAGAATCCGATGTCCTGGGCCACTAGACGAAGGGGGCGTGCTCAGATCCCTCCATCGGAAGGGCGTCTGCCAGAAGCATGAGTCTAGTCGGATGAATTCAGCGATGTCAACTACCACCCGAGCGATCGCCCGACTTGTACCTAGCCCCTCGCCCCCTTTTGAGCCACCGGTTCATTTCCGTCCGCATCGCAGGCGTGATGTCGGGATGGTGATCAAGTGCGTGGCGATAAACGCGACGGGTGATTTCCGGTGAAAAGGGAGCAAGTTTTTCTCGCCGGGGCCACAGGCGTTCGAAAATCTGAAAGGCCGACTGTTGCTCACCATCGAGCACCATCATCACATATTGTCCGGCTAGGCCATACACATGCAGCTGTGAATCGGTCGGGTTTCGGCTGACGAACTGCCCGAAAAGTTTCAATGCCTCATTTCGACGATCTTTTGTAAGATAAAGTTCTGCCAACTCTTTTTCGGCCCTTTTTCGATATTGAAGTGCACCTGGAAAATAAAGCGGCACGCTTTTCCATGCCTCCTCGGTGCCAAGGCGCCGTGCTAATTCATATTGCGACTCAACCCTGCCCATATTACGGATTTCTGTCTGAGGGTCCTCCGCAACGGCCAGTAGGTAAGGATCTCGGTCAGGCAATCCCAGGGTGACGCCAAGTAGCAACGCCCCTGCGATAGACGCCCAGAGGAGTGGTGTTTTGAGCAGCGGCCTAGTTTTATCTTCCCTCGCCATCACCGCCGAAAGCTGCTGTGTCGCAGCTTGCCGAAACTCCAGCAATGCCTCGCTTGAAAGTTCTGGGGAGGGAGCCAACGCGGGCGGGAATCCCTTTCCGCTACTGCCGGGCGAGCACTGCTCCAGTGCCTGCAGCACACCCCGCCCGCCTGAGAAACGATCCTTGGGATTTTTGGCAAGCATCCGCTGAATGATTTGGCAGAGATCCGGTTGGAGGTCAGGTCGGAGACCTTCCAGCGACGGTGGATTGTCGCGGAGGTGCTGCAAAGCCACGTTCATCGAGGTGTCAGCCTCAAACGGTGGGCGTCCCGTTAGTAATTGAAAGCATGTCACACCGAGCGAGTAGATGTCGGAACGGGTATCGAGCGGCTTGCCTTCAATTTGCTCGGGACTCATATACAAGGGAGACCCCATCGTCATGCCGTCTTCGGTTAAACGGGGTTGGCTGGTCTCCTCAAAAACGCGTGCCAGACCGAAGTCCGCCACCTTCACCTCACCGAGCGGAGTGAGCAGCAGATTTTCAGGCTTGATATCGCGATGCACGATGCCGGCATCCCCCGCCCGCATCAGCGCCGAGGCGACCTGCCCAAGAATCTGCACAAAGGGCACTGCATCAAGTTGCCCGACCCGCTTGATGAGTTGTCCGAGATTTTCACCCTCAACATACTCCTGCGCAATGTAATGGATTGAGCCATGCTCGCCTACTTCGTACACTTGAACGATGTTAGCGTGCGCTAAACGAGCGGCCGCTCGCGCCTCGCGTATAAAACGTTCGATGTCACGCTGCGATTTTGCTACATCCGTGTCGAGAATTTTCAACGCGACCCTTCGCTCGAGCGAGACTTGCTCAGCCAGATAGACCTCCGCCATGGCTCCACGACCTAATTTACGCAGCACTCGATAATCACCTAGTGTGCGGCCGACGAGTGCCTCCGATCCATCAAAAATTGTGCGGTCGGCCATGTCGGGCCGTGGCGGCGGATCGGGAAACGGTGGAGAATTGCCGTTCATCATGCGTTGGTTTCTGTATTTTCTCGACTGGTGTGCCGCACGCCGCAAAGCTCTTATTATGTTACATCATGCATGACACGATACCAACATTTGCGGTTATTGAATCAGAGCGACTTGTCACCTCGGACTTAAATACGCCCGAGTAAACGGTAATAAATTAGTCCCAACCATTCGTGAAAAACAATTTGATTCATCGCGGCGGCGGCGGCACTAGGCAGAAAACTCCGAGGAGTGATATTCAGGTCAGTCGCCGTATAACCGCAGCCTCCTCCATAAGCCTGCAGCCCCAAATTTCGAAAACAACCGACTCCACGAATAAGGTGGGTTGCATCGCTTACGACCAGCACGGATTCGATGTCCTGCTGCTTTAGGAGTGCCGCTGCCTTGACGGCATTCTCGTAAGTCGACCGCGACTCATTTTCTAAAATGACATCCCCGGCTGAGACACCCTGTCTGATAAGAAATTCACGCATCACCTCCGCCATCACGGGCCCCGTCTTGTAAGATTCTACGCGGCCCCCGGTCACTACAATCGGGCAAGGCTCACCAGATTTGTAAAGTTCCGCGGCTTTCAAGCATCGGCGCAGTCCACCTTGATCCAGCTCCGCCCGCGCACGAATCGCATCGGGCGGGGCAACCCCCGAACCGAGCACCACGATTGCTTCCGCCTCGGGTAGACGCTCATATACGGGCGGGTATTGCCATTCCAGGGTCGCGGCGGAAAAAAAAGAAACCACTGGCATGGAAAAAA
This sequence comes from Planctomycetaceae bacterium UBA7805, assembly GCA_002480485.1. GTDB lineage: Bacteria > Planctomycetota > Planctomycetia > Pirellulales > UBA7805 > UBA7805. Next base: position 12,819 of record DLCF01000060.1, on the reverse strand, counting down.
ACCAGAGGAGAAGTGTCGCAATCAACATGGCAAAGCGAATCGATCGCGGACCGATTTTTCGTCGCCAACACACGACCACGACGAACAGGAGCAAAAAAATAAGTATTGGATAAGGTCGCAGAAGGCTGACAAAGAATCGATAGAGCATTTTACCCCCAAGTGATGGCAGTCAAAACGTTCAGCCGTTCATTTTCGCCGTTTGAGCGACGTTAAGTCTTCGGTCTTGCAGCGAAAACACCGGGTGATTCGGATATCGTCAATCGCACCATCACGCAAGCCACTCGGCCGCAGCATCAATGATCGAGGATTCATCTGGAAAGCTACCGGTCTCCAGTTTCGAATACACCATTTCATTATCGAACCGGATCTCAAAGCACCCCCCTGCCCCAGGCTCCAGAGACAACGAACCGATCGATTGCTTGAACTCCTCCAGAAGTCGGCTCGCCAGACTGAGAGCCTTTGGTTCATAATTTCAGACTGCGCAATATTTAACGTGAATATCCATCGATTGCCATCCTTTCCGAAGAGGTCTTGCTCAGGTAAGTGCCGTTGTTCTCCTGAGATTACTTGCGTCCTCGTTTTTTCGAAACAATTTTCTTGCCACCCTTTTTAGCGGCAGATTTATTTTTCTTGGCAACTTTCTGCTTGCCGCTTAATTTCTTTTTTCCGCTCCCTTTCTTTTTCACGGTCTTCTTTTTCTTGACTACTTTATTCTTGCTTGTTTTCTTTTTCCGCGCGACCTTAGCTGCTACCTTTTTCTTGCTAGAATTTCTCTTGGTTGTCTTCGACTTTTTGGTAGCGGATTTTTTCACAGAGGCCTTTTTTTTCTTTTTAGTCTTTGTTTTTTTGCTGGTGGCTGAAGAGCCTTTGCTCGTCTTTTTCTTCTTGCGTCCTCCGCTCGCAGTGCCAAAAGCTCTCGCCCAGTTGTCTGAATACTGCTGTGTAGTGCCGGATCGTAGAATCGTCATCTCGAAAAATTTCCTTGGTCTTAAATTACCCATGACCCGGCGGGCATTAGCCCGTGAGGGGTCGTTGAATCGCTTGCTTCGATAGCGTCCGCTGTAATAACGGGCATGGCTGAGCGACGACCAGTTTCGTACCTCATCCGTGCATACGGGTCAAGCGGTTGATTATTCTCTGATCAATTTTTTGTAACGAAATCGTCTTGGTTCTTCGGGTGCGATCCCCAATCGCTCTTTTCTCTGACTTTCGTAGGTCTCGTAGTTCCCCTCGCACCAATGCACGTAGCCATCACCCTCAAATGCAAGGATGTGGGTTGCCAAACGATCCAAAAACCACCGGTCATGACTTACCACAACGGCACAACCGGCGAAGCCTAAAATGGCCTCTTCCAGCGCACGCAGCGTATCCACGTCCAAATCGTTGGTCGGCTCATCAAGCAGCAACACATTACAACCGCATCGCAGCAATTTGGCCAAGTGCACACGATTCCGCTCACCGCCCGAGAGATCTCCAACTTTTTTCTGCTGGTCGGCTCCCAGGAAATGAAACCGGGCGACATACGCGCGGGCCGACACACTTCGGCCCCCCATTTCCAGCGTGTCATGCCCTCCCGATATCTCCTCAAAGACTGTAGCCATATCAGAAAGCGCATCGCGCGATTGGTCGACGTAGCCAAGTCGTACCGTATCGCCAATATGAAGGACGCCACCGTCCGGTTTTTCCTCTCCGGTGAGTAAGCGGAATAACGTTGTTTTGCCGGCGCCGTTTGGCCCAACAACGCCGACAATTCCACCCGGAGGCAATTTGAAATTAAGATCTTCAAATAAAACATTGTCACCGTAACTTTTTGAGAGATGCTTTCCTTCGATCACCAATTGACCGAGTCGCTCGCCCGGTGGTATCTGGATCTCCATCTCGTCAGGATGGTCGTTAAATTTCTCTTGCGACATCGCCTCGTAAGCCTTAATCCGGGCCTTACTCTTCGCCTGCCTGGCCCGCGGCGCCATCCGGATCCACTCCAATTCGCGATTCAGCGAACGCTGATGTGCCCGGGCCGATTGTTGCTCACGCTCAATGCGCTTCTGCTTTTGCTCAAGCCAACTAGAATAATTGCCTTCCCAAGGTATTCCCTCCCCACGGTCGAGCTCAAGAATCCAACCCGCCACATTGTCAAGGAAATATCGATCGTGCGTGACCGCGACGACGGTGCCTGGATACTCAGCAAGATGCCGCTCCAGCCAAGCCACGCTATCGGCGTCGAGATGATTTGTCGGCTCGTCAAGCAAAAGAAGATCCGGACGCTCAAGCATGATCTTGCACAAGGCGACACGTCGTCGCTCGCCACCGGACAACATTTCCACATCTGCATCTCCCGAAGGAAGATTTACCGCATCCATAGCGATTTCAAGTTTCCGATCAAGCTCCCAAGCATCAGCCGCATCAATACGATCCTGGACACGGGCCTGCTCGGCAAGCAGTTTTTCCATCGCATCCGCTTCGAGCGGTTCACACAACTGCTGGTTAATTTGTTCGAAGCGATCCAGAATGGCCCGCGTCTCGGCCACTGAAGCTTCCACATTGCCACGAACATCCAATGACGGGTCGAGTTGCGGTTCCTGAGGCAGATAACCGACCGTAAATCCATCACTCAGAGCAGCTTCACCATCGTACTCCTGATCGATACCCGCCATGATTTTTAAAAGGGTGCTCTTTCCTGATCCATTACGACCCAGAACTCCGATTTTTGCACCCGGATAAAAGGCGAGCCAGATATCGTTGAGCACTGCCTTGCGTGCATATTTTTTTGTCAGCCCACCCATCTGGTAGATGTATTTTTTTCCCATTAACTCACTCCGAAAAAAGTAACGACCGACTTAGACCCGCGATACTCACCATTTGCATTGCATCGGGTTTAATAACACCAACTTGCCAACACCACGACCGGATATTTATTCCCACTCAATCGTCGCCGGCGGCTTGGAACTGATGTCGTAGACCACGCGATTGACGCCCTTGACTTCATTAATCACGCGATTGGAGATGCGAGCCAGCAGATCATAAGGTAGATGCGTCCAGTCGGCAGTCATAAAATCTTCGCTATCGACACAACGGACACCAATCGCATTGTCATAGGTGCGGTCATCTCCCATGACACCAACACTCTGGACTGGTAAGAGCACCGCAAAAGCTTGTGCGGTATCACGGTAGAGACCAGCTGCCCGAATTTCACTCACTACGATGGCGTCTGCTTGACGCAACGTGACAAGTTTTTCATCGGTTACCTCTCCCAAACAGCGAACCGCAAGTCCCGGTCCCGGAAAAGGATGTCGCCACACCATGTCTTCGGCCAGGCCAAGATTTTCCCCTAAGCGGCGTACTTCATCCTTGAATAGGTCACGCAAAGGTTCAATCAGCTCAAAACCCAATTCCTCCGGTAGCCCGCCCACATTGTGATGCAGCTTGATCGTTGCCGCCGGTCCATCTGGAGCAGCACCGCTCTCAATCACGTCAGGATACAACGTGCCCTGGGCGAGAAAATGCACATCGTCAATTTTTTCGGCCTCTGACTTGAAGCAATTTATAAACTGATGTCCGATGCGACGCCGTTTTTCCTGAGGGTCATCAACGCCTGCCAGCACCGCGAGAAACTGGTCCTTCGCTGATACGACGTGAAGGTCGGTCTTAAAATGCCCGGTGAATTCTTGCTGGACCGCTTCAACCTCTCCCTCACGAAGCAGGCCGTTGTCAACCAGAATACATGACAGTTGATCGCCTATTGCCCTGGTAAGCAGGGCAGCAACAACCGCCGAATCAACACCACCCGACAGTCCGCAAATCACTCTTCGGGATCCTACCGTCTGCCGGATTTGGCGGATGGCATCATCCGCAAAATCACCCATATTCCACAGGCTTCGGGTTTTACAAACACCCCGAAGAAAATTTTTCAGCACCTGATCTCCTAGCGGCGTATGTGTGACCTCGGGATGGAATTGTAAACCGTAGATCGGCAACTGATGATGTTTGACTGCTGCCACCGGACACGTATCGGTTTGTGCGAGCGCGACGAATTGATCAGAAATACTCTGGACTTGATCGCCATGACTCATCCACACTTCGGTTTCTTCGGGAAAGCCATCAAAAATGTCGATCCGCGAATCGATCCGACAGGCTGCCCGACCGTACTCTCGCGCTACCGCACCCCCAACTTCTCCACCAAACGCCTTGCATGCCAGTTGCATGCCGTAACAGATTCCGAGAATAGGAATCTGAATCTCAAAAATGGCTTCATCAATCTGCGGTGCCTTCGAGGCGTAAACACTCGACGGTCCCCCGGAGAGAATGATGCCCGTCGGATTGATTTCCCTAACTCGGTCAACGGGCAAATCGTGACGGACAATCTCACAATAGACCCCCTGTTCGCGAACACGTCGCGCGATCAACTGCGCATACTGCGAACCAAAATCGAACACCAGAATCCTCTCGCTCTCCAGAGGAGCACGCGTGTCGGGTGTCTTTTCGGTTAGGGTGGTCATCCAGTTAGTTCCTTGTGCAGCCTTGTGCGAAGTGCAGCCTGATACAGACCACATTATGCAACGCAACACAACGAAAAATGCCCGACCAAGCAGTCGGGCGAAACCGCCGATTTTATCGGCACCCTCCCGCACGGACTAGGGGTCTTTGCAGACTTCCATGGGTATCGATTGCACACAGATGCCGGTGCTTGCTCCTGTCTGTGCAGGTTTCCGGTTCCGGGTAAAATGATTTGCAACGCAGAACCCGATGGAAGTAGACAATGCATATTTTATTGACCAATGATGATGGCATTTATGCGCCTGGTCTTGCGGCCCTAGAAAAAGAACTACGCAAATTAGGCGACGTGTCCCTTGTAGCGCCGGCCACCGAGCAGAGTGGAGTGAGTCATTCGATCACATTTCTAAGTCCTCTGGTCTGCAAAGAAGTGTATGACGGTGAGCAGCATCGAGGCTGGGCCGTTGAAGGTAGTCCCGCAGACTGCGTGAAACTAGCGATCACCGAATTGTGCAACGCCCCACCCGACCTAGTCGTCAGTGGTATTAATGGGGGCCTGAACGCCGGCATCAACGTGCTCTATTCTGGGACAGTCGCTGCAGCGATTGAGGGCGCTTTCTTCGGAATTGAGAGTATCGCTGTTTCGCTTGAATACGATCCGCACGCTCAATTCAATAAAGCAGCAAAAATCGCCCGTAACGTCATAGAGCAGCTAATGACGCATCGAGGCGAGAAACCGAAACTTTACAATTTAAATATTCCCTCGGCAGCTCTCGAACATGAAAGTCGTTTGCGGGTCGTGCCGATGGGGCTCAACCGATATGGCGAGCAGTATGAAAAGCGCGTCGATCCCCGAGGTCGGGAATACTTCTGGGCAACGAATCTACCGGCACCACAGCCCGGAATCGAAGAGACCGACTTGACGGCACTCGCGCAGGGTAATGTCACCCTGACCGCACTCAATTACGACATGACATGCCGGCAAGTGCTTGAGGAAATGCGAGACTGGTCTTTAGAACTACAGCAGACGATCAGTTGAAAGACGCACCGATGCACAATTTAAGGCGAAACCACAGTTTCCAGGTGCTCGGTTGGCAGATAATTTATCTCTTTATCCTAACTCTGTGGGTGACCCCCGGATGTACGCCACCCAGGATCGACCCTGAATTTCGCAACACCGGCGGACCGCCCGAGCCAAAGTATGCCGAGGTTCCCGTGGCGTCAGAGGCCGACCCAAACACAGTCAAACCGGAAAAAAAAAGCACACGCAAAGACACGCCCGACTTTCCTCCAAGCAAAACCAGTAAACCCGAAAACCTGGACGCGCAGGGCGACGCAGACGGTGGCACTCTGGGTGATTTGATCCTCACACCGCTGCGGACATACGGCAAGGTCCGAGTGAAGATCGATGACATTCAAATACAAAGTCAACTCAACATTTTCCGCGCAAAAAACGGTGGCAACCCCAAGGATTTTACACAGTACAAGAAAGAGATTCTCGATCCACTCGGCATCAATCCTCCTGAACTCCCCAGTGGTGATCACTACCTGTATCTGCCCAACAAGGGCCGTGACGGCGAGGTAGTCGTCGGAAGTCCCCGTTGAGCGGCAGCCATGCAATCACGGGATCCTGTTTCGCGTTGAAGTTAACGGGCTTGAGAATTTGGCGTCTGTCCACTTCCATCCACCTGAAAACTGCCGCAACTCCGCGTCAACACGAACCACCCCTCCACGATAGGCAAGCGCACCCTTGCTCGGGTCGAAATCGAAACGGGCGTTCAAGGTCACTGTCGCATATGGCGGTACGGTTTTTGTGAAGAACCTGAGATGCGGCCCCTCGGTGATCTTGATGCTCCGAACCGCAAACCTCGATAGGTAGCGATCTGCCATCGATTGAAGCTTGCGACTATCAGGGTCGATAGTCCGAAGTACCTGTTGCAAGTCATTGGTCAGAATAGCCTGCCGCGTCTTTTCAATTGCTTTTTCAACGCGCTCTTTTTCTGTTTCCACGAGGCTTTCAATTAAAACACATCCGGCGCACACTACCGCGATACCGATGATGATGAACAGCAAACGTTTATTGCCGCTTCGAAGCAGCGCGAAGATAAGCACGACTTCAAGCAGCGCGCTCACGGCCAGCACAGGTGTTACATCGTTAAAAAGCCAATTCATTTCATTCGATGTTGCTCGCATTGCGTATGCTGCGGTATCGTCGCCAAAGAAGAATCAACCAAGCCGCCACCAGCGGCGCGACCAAAAACCACATCAATGGTCGCAAGGAAATTGCTTGCGGCTTACTCTCCGGGGACTCATCAGATGTGGTGGCAGTCCCCCGCTGCATCTGTTGAATCCCATGAAACTGCTGTTCGATCGCCTGCTGCCTGCGATTGATTTTGCCTGAAGCAAGCGATAGAGCGACGACTCCGAAGCAGAGAAAGGCAATCAGGTAGTGCAGACCGCTGCCTGATTTCTGCGGAGATTTATCAGTTGAATCCTTCATCGCCGCACATCCGATGTCTCATCGAATCTCTAAAATTTTGGAAACAGTGGGCCCCCGTACATCGCTGTATCTCCCAACTGCTCCTCAATCCGTAAGAGTTGGTTGTACTTGGCCATCCGATCTGTTCGGGAACCGCTTCCAGTTTTAATCTGACAAGTAGAAAGGGCGACGGCAAGATCAGCAATGGTCGAATCTTCGGTTTCCCCACTCCGGTGACTGCTGATCGCGGTGTAGTGGGCCCTGTGGGCAAGCTGCACCGCCTCAATCGTCTCGGATAGAGTGCCAATTTGATTTACTTTGATCAGAATGCTGTTACCGATACCCTCGTCGACGCCGCGTTGTAACCTCGCTGTATTGGTGACGAATAGATCATCACCAACAAGTTGGACACGATCACCTAATTTTTCGGTCAACTGTTTCCAGCCTGCCCAGTCATCCTCACTGCAGCCATCTTCAATAGAACAAATCGGATATCGATCTACCCAACCAGCGAGCAGATCTACCATGCCAGCAGCATCAAGTTTCTTACTCTCCAGGGTATACTGTCCCGAATCAGCGTCGTAAAACTCGGTCGCGGCAACATCAAGCGCGATAAAAACTTGGCTCCCACTCTCATAACCGGCTTGTTCAATCGCCTCTAGGATCAAATCGAGGGCCTCCGCGTTACTCTGTAAATCCGGAGCGAACCCTCCCTCGTCGCCAACCGCCGTGGAAAGTCCTCTTTTATTCAAAACCTTTTTCAGGTGGTGAAAAATTTCAACTCCGCATCGCAGCGCGTCACTGAACCGCTCGAAACCGAGGGGCATTACCATGAACTCCTGCACGTCGACCGAGTTGTCGGCATGTTCTCCGCCGTTGACAATGTTCATCATCGGTGCCGGGAGGATGCGTGCCCCTGCACCGCCCAGATAACGATACAGCGGCAATTCGCTTGCCGCGGCGGCCGCATGCGCTACAGCAAGGGAAACCCCAAGAATAGCATTCGCGCCCAAATTCTTTTTATTTTCGGTGCCATCAAGCTCAATTAGACGCGCATCAACTGCCGCCTGCTCTACCGCGTTCATGCCGGTCAGTTCGGCATCGATTGTGGTATTGATATTTTCAACTGCCTGCAGCACACCCTTTCCTAGATATACACTTGCGTCTCCATCTCGCAGTTCCCAAGCTTCATGTACCCCGGTACTGGCACCACTCGGAACGGCAGCCACACCGACCGTACCGTCAAGCAGCATGACCTCCACCTCGACCGTAGGATTCCCACGGCTGTCTAGAATTTGCCGTCCGTGTACCTGACTGATCGTGCTCATGGTATCTCTCCGCTCCTTAATATTTTGGTGGTCTATCTGGCTTTGGTCTGCTCGCTTACCGCCGGCGAGGGGAGCGAGCATTGTGCCCGATCAGGCCTCTGTCCGCTAGTACAGGAATCATTGTCGTTTAACTGGCGTGAGGATGTTGCCCGGATCGCTTCTCACGACGCGAGGCAGCAGTTAGGATAGAGGACACTCTGTTGATCAATTTCCCGCGAGCGGTCCGATGCGAAATACCGACCATGCTCCTTCACCGCTTGAAATCGTCCCGTTGCCGGACCATATCCGAAGCATTCAACCGGGTGGTGGGGTGTGTTATTACCTTGAACTCTGCTGGGGACGTTTACGACGTTGGTATTTGCGAACGTTTCGTAAGACCTATCTTGCCAAAATGAAAAGCTTGCGCCACGGTTCGGCTGAAGGCGCACCTCATGCCATTCTCGATCCCCGCGATCTGAAATATTGTCGGAATCAGTGCAGTTGCGCTTGGAATCTGGCTGATGATCCTTTCGCCTGGCGTGACAAGATTCCACTGGCCCGGTGGGGATTAGCCGAATCGCTCATCCTTGGAGGGCTATTTGCGGCAATGGCTGCTGCGCCATTGCTTATCAACCTCATCATGTGGCCACTTTCCATCCCACCGCTGCTTTGTTTTATCTGGATCATTTCATTCTTCCGCGATCCGGAACGAAAAATTCCTACAGACCCGGGCCTCCTTGTTGCCCCGGCGGATGGCAAGGTCGTTGAAATTGCCTACTTGGATGAGGAACCCTATTTGGGTGGCCCAGCAATTCGAATCGGTATTTTTCTCTCCATCTTCAACGTCCACATCAATCGATCGCCGTGCGAGGGTCAGGTAGTTGAATTGCGGTACGCACCCGGACTTTTTCTCGATGCTCGCAACCCACAGAGCGCACTTAAAAATGAAAGCATGTGGATTGGGATCCAGGGGACCAGGGCCCCTTATCGCCGGTACAGTGTGCGACAGATCGCCGGTCTTTTTGCACGTCGCATCGTCTGTGACCTGAGGCCTGGCGAGACGGTCCAGCGTGGCACACCCTTCGGGATGATCAAGCTTGGGTCACGGACAGAAATTGTGATACCGCACGAGAGGGACCTCGAGTTGCAGGTTCAAGTGGGTCAAAAAGTAAAGGCCGGCACGACAACCATTGCCTGCTATACTGACACCAGATTAGATGGTTCATCGCCACCAACCAGTTCACTGACACCGAATTAAGTTGCCATGCGTCGCATTCGCACCATCGCTATCTTTCCCACGCTGTTTACACTCGCCAATCTAGTTTGCGGGTTTTACGCCATCGTGGTTGCGTCGCGGATTGACGCACCAACGGAGCTATCCGACAAGACACCCCTCACGAGCGAGATCAATTTTCGCCAGATCCCGAAAGTCCCGTGGATCATCGATCGATCGGATCCAACACAAAATATTGTGCTCTGCGGTTGGTTGATCGTGCTCGGAATGCTTTTCGATGCGTTGGACGGTCGCGTCGCCCGCCTTGCAAATCAAACCTCTGATTTTGGTGCCCAACTCGATAGTCTTAGCGATCTGGTAACCTTTGGCGCTGCACCAGCATTTTTGATGGTCAAAATGTGTCCTCATTTCAGTTATGAACACCGAAACTGGGTCTGGATCATTGCGACCGTCTACGTCTGCTGTACGGCTTTGCGATTAGCGCGATTTAATGTGGAAACAACTGAAGAAGACGATCATAGCTGGTTTAATGGGTTACCGACGCCGGCAGCGGCGGCCGCGATCGCGGGATTCGCACTGATATTTTATATGCTCCGATCCACGGGCAGCGGATCAGAAGACGTCGCCAAGATTGACGAATTGGTCCAATGGGTGCTGCCGATGTATGCGGTGCTGGTCTCTTTACTGATGGTCTCTCGCATTCCCTACCCGCACCTCGTGAATCAATGGGTTCGCGGTCAAAAAAGTTTTGCCCACCTCATTGGACTGATCTTCGGTCTTCTGCCTATCCTCGTATTTCCAGGCTACGCAATTCCTGTCTTGGCAGCAAGTTTCGTAGTGATTCCCCCGCTGCATTACATCTGGCAAAGATTCTATCGTCACCGCCGCCAAGATGAACCAATATTTTAGAACCCGTTTCCAACCTTCGGCAAAAATTGATGTTTACTGGATTAGTACAAACAACAGGGACCATCTGCACCGTCGAGAATGCGGGGTCAGGACGAAACCTGGTGATTCGAAACGCAAACCTTCCCCAGATGGTCAAGGTGGGCGATAGCGTATCAGTTAACGGATGCTGCCTAACGGTCGTGAAGATCGAAGAAGATACTTTCGCATTTGAGGCAGGCCCTGAAACGTTGCAACGCACGACCTGTGGAGCCTTGAAACGGGATGACTGTGTGAACCTGGAATGCTCACTCTGTGTGGGTGATTCCCTCGGAGGTCATTTTGTGACTGGGCACATTGATGGTGTCGGGGAATTACATCTTCGGGAAGATGATGACGAGTGGTCAATTTGTTCATTCCGAGTGCCGCGATCATTAACGACGCAGATGATTTCGAAAGGCTCGATTGCGGTCGATGGAGTGAGTCTGACTTTGGTGGAAGTGCAGCCTGAGCACTTCACTGTACAGCTAATTCCGCACACGCTGTCTCACACGACTCTGGGCGATTTATCCCCGGGCGATAAGGTGAACATTGAAACAGATATCCTTGCCAAATACGTACAAAAATCGATCCAGGCTGAGCGTGAATAATGCCGACTCCTGAGGAAAACGGACCCCGACAGCAGCGGCAAACGATTTCGTTTCTTACGCGCCGCTTTCGTGAGGTGGGGCTTCGGCCTGCCAGTCGTCATGGGCAAAACTTTCTGATCGATATGAATCTCCAACAATTGTTGGTGGACGCGGCTCAATTGAATGAAACAGACCTGGTGCTTGAGGTGGGAACCGGAACCGGTGCGCTGACCGCATTGATTGCCCGGCAGGCGGGAGCCGTGATCACGGTCGAGATTGATCAGCACCTTCATCAACTCGCAAGCGAAGAGCTATGGGATTTCAAGAACATCTCGATGCTTAAATGTGATGTACTGCACAACAAAAACAAATTATCACGTGAGGTGTTAGAGGCGATTGACTCCCGAATCAACGAAACGATCCATTTCAAACTTGTGGCGAATTTACCGTACAATATTGCCACTCCGTTAATTTCGAATCTGCTAGGCTGTGCCCACCCGCCGCGATCAATCACCGTCACGATCCAAAAAGAGGTCGCTGAGCGCATCCTCGCCAAGCCCGCAACAAAACATTACGGCCACCTCAGTGTATGGGTGCAGAGCCAATGTGCCGTAGAGTGTATTAGGCTGATGCCACCAACGGTCTTCTGGCCGCGTCCGAAAGTCGAATCGGCAATCATTCAACTCACTCTCGAACAAGACCGACGAGATCAGATTTCGGATTTATTTTTTTTCCACCGCTTTACCAGAGCTTTGTTTCTCCATCGCAGGAAATTTCTTCGCAGTGTGGTAGCCAGTGCGATGAAACGTGAATTGGAAAAGAGTGCCGTCGACAGAGCAATCGCCAACGCTGGACTTCAATCCGATCAGCGAGCTGAGCAATTGTCGGTTGAAGAAATTCTGACACTCTGCGACGCGGTACGTGAACAACTGCCGCAAAAAAACATTTAACGTATGCTACCCTATCGTTTTCGATTATCGTTCTTGGTAAACTAAGGAGCGGTGCAGCATAGATGACGCTGCTTTCAGCCTTTGGGGGATGCGATGAATTTTATTGAAATGTCAGGCAAAACATTGCGACAGGTCGTCAATAAGGACGAGTTACCGGAAGGCGCATTTGAAGCGGCGGGCATCGAAGAGCATACGGTGGTAAGAATTAACAAGCAGGGTGATATCGAGGTCCGCAGACCCGACTCCTGGGATTTGGTCGGGGGATTGATCGGCGATTTTGAAACTCGGGTAAAGTCTTCGACAGGACTCGACTGGGTATAGTGCGTCGCGATTGTTCTAGAAATTCTTCGCGATTGACCGAGCTGCTCGAAGCTTTTAGCACCACTGCACGCCACCAGTCAGCATGCAGGTCCTGAAGGATTACTCGATGAAGCATTTCATTCATGACGATTTCCTACTCGAGACCAAATCCGCCCGGCTACTTTATCACGCGTATGGCGCGTCACAACCGATTCTAGACTACCACTGCCACCTCGATCCGGCCGAAGTCGCCCAAAATCGCCAATTCAAAAATCTCTATGAGATCTGGCTTGAGGGCGATCACTATAAGTGGCGGGCGATGCGGGCATGTGGTGTCGACGAAGTGTTCTGCACCGGCAATGCAGACCCATACGACAAATTCATGGCATGGGCGCGCGCTGTTCCGCAATTACTCCGAAATCCTCTTTATCATTGGACCCATCTGGAGCTCAAAAGATATTTTGACATCGATCTGCTGCTGAGCGAGGAGACCGGACCCGAAATATGGCAGACCACCGAGGCATTGCTTAGTCGCGATACGCTA
>DLCF01000151.1 GCA_002480485.1 Planctomycetaceae bacterium UBA7805 | reverse complement strand
GCTCGGAGCCGATGCGGGGCAGAGTGGTCTGGTGCAGTTAGGTAGTTCAACCTCCACCATTCGTGTGCTCGGCGGCGGCACGCTTACACTTGACGAGAGGATGGTTGTTGAGGGCCGAGGTCGGATTCGCGGATACGATGGTGGAAATATGGTGGTCAACCAGGGGCTGATTCATGCTAATAATGCAGGCGGCAATATTATCGTTGACCCAGAAAACTTTACGAATTTCGGAACACTAAAAGTTTCTGGTGGAGGTCAGTTGTCGCTGTATGAAAATGTGACCAATTACGGCTCAATCCAAGTCGGTTCCGGATCCACGCTCGGGACGTTTGGCCTTGGCACCGGTGGACTTGATTTGCTCACGGGAAGTGTGATGCGCGGTGATGGTATCATCAGCGGTGATTTGACTAATTCGGCAGGAACAGTTGAGCCAAACGGTCTTTCGATTAGTAGCAATTATGTGCAGATGGCCAGCGGTACGATTCATATTACCGCGGGTGGACTGGCGCAGGGCACTGAATATGACTTCTTGGACATCGCCGGTGCTGCTTCTATGTCGGGAATACTGCAGCTGGAATTGCGAGACGGATTTGTTCCTGAAATTGACGATACGTTCACTATTCTCGAGGCAGACGGTGGGGTCACTGGCACCTTTGATGAGGTGGTTGGTCTAGGCGGTAGCGCATGGAGCGTGAACTATTTATCAACCAGCGTTGTGGTCGCCTTTCAGGGAGTGACGGTGCCTGAGCCGGGGAGTGCGATCTTTAGCCTGGCAGGACTAATGATTTTGCTTGGGTTTCAGTCGAATCGTCGTGGTCGGGATTTTTGAACGTGAATCCTCGAGGAAGCGTACAAATATCCATAACACAGTCATGGATCGCACCGGTTGCGCGGGAGGCCTGCTTATGGCACGCGATTATCGGAGACGACCTGCGCTAAGTTTTTAATTCTTGTTTCGGGTGATCCCCAAAGTTCAATCAGCGTGGGAGGATTGTTGCGAGGCATGATATCGAAGCGATTTTCACGATAAATCTGTTTGAATAATTGATCGACTTCGTTGCGGTACTCATGATCCACGGGACGAATTCCATCATCCTCGATCGACACCTGCCACTGATCAGTGATCGGCAGAAATGCAAGAATATCGATGCGCTCAAGCGCGCTGCGGACGATCGGAGCCAGTGAATCGACGAACTGGTCATCGATATCGGTCTCACCATGATTGGCGGTGTATTGTGAATAGGCGATGTAGTCGACCGGGGATCGGTCGAAGATCACGTTTTGTGATGCATTCGGATAATGCATTACTCGGCTCACGTTGTAGAAAAGTTGAATTCCGTTGTGGAGTCTCGTGGACTTCTGCCGAAATTCGATTGGATACCATGCGCGTAACGCGCGATACGGTTCTTCCTCGTGTGTGAATGTCGGATTGGCAGTGGACCAGTCACGGACGAGCGTCGATTTGCCAAGTGAGTGAGAACCGGAGATCGCGATCCGCATGCAACGATCCTGCCCCGGGAATTATTGTGGTACTTGGAATTCGCGGATTTGCTGGTCGAGTTCCTGCAAAAAACTTGCGGCGCCAGCACCGTTAGCCACCCGATGATCGAAAGTGAGCGTGAAAGTGGCAGTGGGAGTAAAACGATAGGCGTTTCCATCTGGAATGGCCCGCTGAAAAATTCTTCCAAGGGTGATCGTTCCCATCGCTGGGGGCACAACTGCCGCCACCCCGGCTCGGAGCCCTAGTGAGCCGATATTGGAGACACTTACGGTCGTTGCTGCATTCGCCTGATCCTCTCCATCGCGTGCAGCGGCTACCTGACGGGCGACAGCCGCCGGAAATTCGCTCCAGGAGAGTGTATCCGCGTCGGCAACAACTGCTGTCAGCAGCACGTCGTCCGGCAATGCCACGGCTATACCAAGATTGACATGCTCGAACGTTCGGCGCACTCGGCCTTCATCCACGAGTGAACTTCGGAATGATGGATGCTTTTCGATCGCTCGGGTGATACACCAGAGAACCATCACCAGATTGCTCGGCGCGTCATCTCCTAGTTCGATTTTCAATTGGGCCCGCGCGGTTTCTATCGCGGAAAAATCAACATCGAGAGAAGCGGCCACCGGTACACAGAGTTGCACGCCGCGGACCATTCGATAATTTAAGCGTTGTTGAGTTTTGGATAGCGGAGCATCCTCGAACGGCCCTAGATCTTCGTTTGGTTCACTTGTGGTGCCGGTTGATTTCGAATCGGTACGTCCGCCGGCGGCCAGAAAAGCATCGACATCTTCCGGTGTGAGTTTTTTGCCTTGGGCCGGTATCTGATCGGCCACATCAACTAAACCTTTTTCTCGCAGGTAACGTCGTGTTCGAGGTGGAATTGCGCGATTGCTGTTGCTGCTACCGCCGCTCGAGCCAGACGCCTGAAAAGAATCGGGCGGGTTTGGCAACGGCGATGATGGCGCGGCACCCGTTGTAGGTGGTGCTTCAGCAGGTGGGCCGTGTCCAGCAGCCATCTCCTCCACGCCCTCAGCCACCTCCATGTGAGCGATCGCGGCACCGATTTTGTGCACAGTACCCTCTTCAACAAGCCACTCGGTCAAAACCCCATCGTAGGGGGATTCAATATCCATCGTCCCCTTGTCGGTCTCCATGGCATACAGTGGTTCGTCACGCTTGACTTGGTCACCTGCCGTTTTGAAGAGTTCGATAACGAGCGACTCCTGGAGTCCCTCTCCAAGTTGAGGAATTCGAATGGCAACGGTGGGCATGTTGAGTCCAGTTTCGGGGTGTTCGGGACCGACGTACTATATCGGCCAGTCGGTGCGCGAGGCAAGACGAACGTGCACTAATCTTCCATTGTCAGGCGAACTGCAGCAATGACCTGGGCGGTCGATGGTAACGCTGCGTACTCGTAAATCGGATTAAAGCCGATATGCACGTCGCCGCGGGAAACCAATTGGGGAGGGCTCATAAAGGTATCCCAGGAGTCCGATGCGCTCACCATATCGGCGATGATTTTCTGACCAAAGCTACAGGTTTCGTTATCCTCTTGAACGACAATCAGTCTGCCGGTCTTCTCCAATGATTCGGCCACACGCTCACGGTCCCAGGGCACTAGACTTCGAAGATCAATCACCTCGACTGATACTTCACCGGTTAATTGTTCCGCAGCCTCCAAGGCTTGTTCCATGCAATTGCCCCAGCTGACAATCGTGGCATCACTTCCCGTGCGGCGGATCGCAGCCTTCCCGAAGGGAACTGGGGTGACAGGTCCTGAGGCAACGGGAAATGGCTTACGGAAACGATGTTTTGGAATGAGAAAGATCGTTGGATCCTCGGCGTGCAAAGCGGTCCACATTAGTGCCGCGGCATCCTCTGGTGTGCTGGGAAGCACGACACGTAGTCCCGGTGTATGGGCAAATAGTGCCTCGTTAGCTTGACTGTGCCAGATCGAGCCTCCCGGTAGGTAAGCGCCGTAGGGCATGTAAAAAACAGCTGGGCAGTTCCAGTCTGAGACAGTCCGCCACCGGAGTGTCGCGACATTCTGACTGATCTGATTCCAGGCCGGTCCTATAAAATCGACAAACTGTATTTCAAATACTGGCCGCATGCCATAGCTTGCCATCCCGCAGGCCGCCCCGACGATCGTTGCCTCTGCTAAGGGGGAATTAACAACTCGGTCAGGATGCGCGGTGGAGAGTCCCTTGGTGAGACCGAACACGCCGCCTTTCGGATCCTCGATGTCTTGTCCGAAAAAGATCGTGCGATCATCATGGTCAAGTTGATATTTGAAAATAGCGTTGACCGCGTCGACAATTCGCCAGTCTCGTCCGCCTTCCAGTGGCACTGGACCCGGATCGGGTACCGGTCCGAGAAGATGTTCGGTTAATTCGTCAGCACGCGGATCGGGTGCCTGTTGTGCCTCCTGGTAGTCACGATCGACTTCCTCAACCACTTCGACTTTCAGTTGTTCCCAGCCGGCTTCGGTGAGCTCGCCCGAGTCGATCAGCTCATGGGCTATCACATCGATCGGATCTCGCTCGTGCATCGCAGTGATTTCCTCCATGCTCCGATAGACACGTTGGTCATCGCTAGAGGTATGGTCACACAATCGATCCAGATCGCACATCAGTACCGATGGGCCGTCACCACGACGAGCCCGGTCGAACGCCGGCGCCGCCGCATCGAGAACTCGGTCAGGATGGCGGGCATCAAGATGCACCACATCAATTCCCTCGCCAACCATCTGCATGCGGAATGGGTTCATTGTTTCGGTACAGGTGCTGATGCCGTAACGATTGTCCTGCACCATAAACACCACTGGAAGTTGCATCTGCGCGGCGAGGCACAGGGCCTCAAAAAATTCTCCCTCACGGGTTGCCGCATCGCCGATCATCGCGACGGAGATGGTGTCCTTTTTCTGTAACTGCATAGCCCACGCAGCACCGCACGCCGGGAGTACCACGGATCCTGTGGGGGTTGGAACGCTCCAGATGTTGAGGCTGCGATCTGAGTGGTGCCCGGGCATCTGTCGCCCACCGCTACTACTGCTGCGCTTGGCGAAGTAGGCGAGGGCCAATTCTTTGTTGGTTACGCCACGGGCAAGCACAAGGGGGCGTTCGCGATAATAGCCGAACAGGTAGTCATCTTTGCGGAGAAGTTCTGCAAGCACCGCTAATGCTTCGTGACCCATTGCGCCGACATGGAACCATCCCTTGCTTTGGCGCAACAGCACACCTTCTCGCCGATCGCCCTCGCGAGATACAAGCATCCGCCGAAGCAGTTGCAACTTGTTGTACGTGGATTGTAGGTGACCACTGTCCACAGGTTTTCCTCCGTGAATATTTTATCCGCGCTCGTTCGCAGATGAGCCAGACTCGCCACCATAATAGACATTTCGCATGCATGCACCAACACCGGGAATTTGAAATCAATCTACCTCGATACGTAAAAAAACCGGCGAAAACATACGTTTTTATCCCACGCGTCGGCAAGCCATATTCCAGAGAATATTCATTCGCATTGAATTTGAAAAAATGAGGTTTCTGTACCTCCTTCTGGACAAAGCTAATTCGGGTTTAATAGGCTGTTTGATAGAATTCAGTCTTTCGGTAGGCTTCATTTACTGCAAACACTTCTAAATTCAGGCTGCACTTGATGGTGTTCTCGAGATTTACGCGAGCGAGAAGAAAAGTGGTGGTCCGACACTGCGGAGTCGTTGTGGCCGCATTTTATGCAATGGTCGTGGTCGGTGTGCCGCTTCCAATAGCACAAGAAGTGTCGCGGCAGTGGGATCGATTTCCCTGCGAGAGTTCCGCCTGCGGTTGCTCAAGTGCGGGGCAATGCTGGGAAACTTGTTGCTGCAGCACGCTTGAGGAGAAAATCGCGTGGGCGGATAAACACGGCGTCACTATTCCGCCGCATTTAGCAGCAACCTCAAAGTCGAGTGCGACGTGTTGCGAGGCAAAGCGTGAATTAAGCCATTGCGAAAAAATGAATTTCTCAGCACGATCAGACATCATTGTCGACAACCAAGGATGCTGCGTGACCGAAGCGGGTTGCTCGGCCCGATCAATGGTTGAGGGTTTTCATAAGAGAGACAAACCATTCGTTCGTGTCATTTCAGCACTCGGTTGCGGAGGACACAACGGTGGTTTCCCTGCGGTGATCCCTTCGCTTTCACCGATACCCAGTAGTGCTCTTCAGCCAGTTCTTCTGGAGAAGTTGTGCCCGATAGCTTCTCATCTTATTTTTCGCTTCTCTCAAGCACCACCCACACCTCCTCCCGAGATCGTCTGATCGGTTAATTGGATTTTAATCGGCCGCGTGGTGCGGAATCGGATAGCCCCTGTGCTGTCGGACTGCTCCCGTAGCGGGCATCGCCGTCCGCGGTCCGTGGGATCACTGTAATCCGGGAGATTGGGTGTGCGAAGAATAAGAGGCTTTACGCTCGTCGAGTTGTTGGTCGTAATAGCTGTGATTGGCATTTTGATTGCTCTGCTACTTCCCGCGTTGGCGTCCACACGCGATAGTGCGCGGTCGGCGGTCTGTAAGAGCAACCTCAGGCAAATCGGCTTGTCGCTGCACACATTTGCCGAGGGCCATGGCGGTCGATTTCCCTGGACTGTGCATAGCGATCCAGATGCGTCGTGGATTATTACGCTTCGTCCCTATCTCGAAGATGTGGATGCGGTGCGGGTGTGCCCAGATGATCCGCGGGGTCAGGAATGGATGGCCGGTGACGCAAAGGGATCCAGTTATAGCATCAATAATTTCGTAGCTGATCCGGAGGTTGAGGGCTACTCCGGGAGTCTGCGAAAACTCCGCGACGCATCACGACTGATTGTTCTGTTCGAAGCCGATCCGGACCGTGATGATGGTCATGCTGATCACATTCATTGTTCGCGATTTTATGATCCGTTCTACAAAAATATCGGTAGGGTGTTCGAGATGGGGTTTCGTGAAATTGATACGGATCGCCACGGCGGCGACGGGGCGAACTATCTGTTTGCCGATGGGCACGTCAGTTTGATTAGCGAAACCAAGTTGCGTGCGATGATCGATGCTGATCTGGCTGCGGGGACGAATTTTGCTCGGCCCGGTCAGACCCATGCATTAACAATCGAATAATATTTCTTACTAAATATAATCAGGAAATTAAAATGAAAATCAAATGGATCTTATTTGCAATTTTGTTGACACTGGGCCTGACACTACCCAGGATATGTGCTGCTCATGCCGGTCGTCGATTTGAGGTGAAGACCGAGATTGATGGCGGTATGGAGAAACTTTATGCCCAGGGCTACAACAGCAGTGGTACGGATGATGGAGGGGGGGTTACGCGATCCTATACGAACGCGATCCATGACCATTGGAGCAATGTCTTCGGGGCAGCCACCTCGGGACTGCCGAGCTTTGATGTGAGTACCCCGGGCAGTCTTCAAGGATATGCGCTTTATGCAGAACTAGTGGGCGTGACCAAGTGGGTTGACCCGCCGTTAGTCGAAATGGGCGGCATGATGATGGTGCCCAGCGGTACGGTTCCGGTTCTCGAGCCGCTCACATTTGATAACCTGTTTGTTTCCAATGGTACAGAAATGATTTCAAACAGTGCCCTCGGTACACTGTTACTCGATAACTCGGTATCCTCTTCCGGGGAGCATCTCGATCTGATCTATGGCATCGACCTCGAACCGGCAAATGCGCTTTATGCTGTGGAGTGGATTCTTAGCACGGACGCACCGGGCGTGATGGCGAGTGATTCGATTTATGCCATTCTTTCACCCGATGGCGCGAATATGTCCGAGAAAATGCATGTGGAGTCGCTTTATTTGGAATCTTATCTCGCTGGTAGCGTCGGGGGGATGGTGATGGTGCCGGAACCCGCAACTGCTCTGCTGATGATAGTCGGCGGTTTAGTTTGTATTGGTGGGGTGCGTCGTAGGTGCCCGGTGGTATTCGGTGACCGATGAATCGGGTAAAACGTTGGCAATAGCGGTGCTGGACCTCGTTAGCGCGTTACCCACGGACCTTCTATGCAGATCGGGATTGCGGCAGATCATGGTGGATTTGCGCTGAAAAACCAACTCAAGTTACGTCTCCACGAGGCGGGATACACGGTTGAAGACTTTGGCGCTGCAACGCTGGATGCAGGTGACGATTATCCCGACTACGTGATCCCGCTAGCCCGTGCAGTGGTCGCCGGAGAACTTGAGCGTGGAATTGCGATCTGTGGCAGTGGTGTCGGTGCATCGGTCGCAGCGAATAAAGTAAGTGGTATCCGCTGCGGATTATGTCATGATCATTTTTCGGCCCGTCAGGGCGTGGAGGATGATGATATGAACATGGTCTGCCTCGGAGGCCGCGTGATCGGGGTGGAACTGGCGTGGGATGTGGTGTTTGCCTTCCTTAACGCATCGTTTAGTGAAGCCGAGAGGCATTGCCGTCGTCTACGTAAAGTCGACGCGATACAAGCCGCATCATCAGATCGGTCGAATTCAAACCATTAATGAGACTACCAATGGCAAGCGGCAAAGCGTTGTGGGAACGTTTCAATCAATCATTCTGTAACTGTCCCTCTATTGAACTTTCGCTGGACATCAGCCGGATCGATTTTAATGATACGTTTATGGCGGATATGGAGCCGCGAATGCAGAATGCATTCGTAGAAATGGATGCGTTGGAGGGCGGTGCGATAGCGAACGCCGATGAACAGCGAATGGTTGGACACTATTGGCTCCGTGATCCAGGATTAGCTCCGACCTCCCAAATTACGAGTGAGATTCGCGATACGTTATCGAAGATTAAAACCTTTGCCGACGATATTCACGCTGGGCGCATCCAGACGCCCGCGGGGAGAAAGTTCACACAAGTCCTCTCGATCGGAATCGGAGGGTCAGCACTCGGGCCGATGTTTGTTTCCGATGCGCTGGCAACGACAACCGCTAAAATGAAAATTTCGTTTGTTGATAACACTGATCCTGGCGGAATAGCCCGCACATTATCTCGAATCGGTAATCACTTAGCTGAAACCTTAGTCATCGTTATCACGAAGAGCGGAGGCACGCCTGATACACGCAACGGTATGGCTTTGGTTCGTGCAGCGTATGTAGACCTGGGTCTGGACTTTGCTCGTCACGCGGTGGCCGTGACGATGCAGGGTTCGAAAATGGATCAGTTGGCAGAGTCTGAAAAGTGGATTACACGGTTTGCTATGTTTGATTGGATTGGCGGTCGCACTAGCGAGTTGTCGGCTGTGGGTTTATTGCCGGCAGCGCTTGAGGGCATCGATATCGACTCTATGCTTGCAGGTGCCGCTGCTTGCGATGTGGTGACCCGAAATAAAGTTACTCGTCAAAATCCGGCAGCACTGATCGCGTTGATGTGGTATTCAGCCACCAACGGGCGCGGCCTAAAAGATATGGTTGTCCTACCTTATAAGGACCAATTACTCCTGCTCAGCCGCTACCTGCAGCAGTTGGTGATGGAGTCGCTGGGCAAACGGCTTGACCGTGATGGCAAACGCGTCGACCAGGGGATTTCCGTTTATGGAAATAAAGGATCGACCGATCAACACGCGTTTGTTCAACAACTGCGAGATGGGATCAATAATTTTTTCGTCACATTTATTCGGGTGTTGGAGTTTGATTCTGATGGCGTTGAGGTGGAGCAAGGCATTACGGCCGGTGATTATTTGCATGGATTCCTTATCGGCACCCGAGCGGCCCTTTATGGCAATGAACGACAGTCAATGACGCTTTCGATCGCTCGAGTGGATGCTCATGCTGTCGGCGTTTTGATTGCACTGTTTGAACGTGCAGTAGGATTTTACGGGTCACTGGTTAATATTAATGCTTACCACCAACCGGGTGTCGAGGCTGGCAAAAAGGCGGCAGCAGCTGTTCTCTCGTTGCAAAGCCAAATCATGGCTCACTTGAGCGATGAACCGCAAACGGCCGAGGAAATTGCCGAATCGCTTGGCGAAGGAGAGGAAGTTGAAACCGTTTATCTGCTATGCGAGCACCTTGCTTCGAACGGCCGCGCTGTTGGCACACATGGGGGTAATCCGGCGGAGACGACATTTCAAAGCAAATAAAATTCCAATTCACTCATAAAAAAATAACAAGCTTATCAATTCCGAAGAGGAGTTCACGATGTCAAATCTAGTTGAGTCGCTCAAGCAAATGACGACCATAGTTGAGGATACAGGTGATATTGCTGCAATTGCAGATTTTACCCCACAGGACGCTACGACTAATCCAAGTCTGATTTATAAGGCGGCGCAGATGCCCGCATATGAAAAATATGTCAGCGACGCGCTTGCCTATGGGCGAGATGCAGAGGGTGACTCGGCTGCAGCATTTCTCGACAAACTGTTTGTTGATTTCGGCTGTGAGATCCTGCAACACATTCCCGGTCGTGTTTCGACTGAAGTCGACGCACACTTGAGCTTTGATACCGCTGGCACTATTGCAAAGGCGAGGGAATTAATTGGGCTTTATGGGCAGCGGGGAATTGGTCGGGAGCGTGTGCTCATTAAGATTGCTAGTACCTGGGAGGGTATTCGAGCTGCGGAACAACTCGAACAGGAGGGCATTCACTGCAACCTCACGCTGCTCTTTAGTTTCGCACAGGCGGTCGCCTGCGCTGAAGCAGGAGTGACTCTTATCTCGCCGTTCGTAGGCCGAATCTATGATTGGTACAAAGTGAATCAGGGTGTGGATGATATACCGATTGAAGATGATCCGGGCGTGAAAAGCGTTACTAGAATTTATAATTATTTTAAATATTTTGATTACCCCACGCAGGTCATGGGAGCTAGCTTCCGAAAGGCGGGGCAAATTACGGAACTTGCCGGTTGCGACCTATTGACCATCAGTCCTGAGTTACTGGAAGAGTTGCAGAGTACCGAAGGGCAATTAACGCGCAAGTTGTCTGTAGAGGCTGCTAAAAAAGATTCGCTGGAAAAGATCGAACTTGACGAGCAAACATTCCGCTGGATGCATAATGAGGACCCGATGGCCGTTGAAAAGCTTGCCGATGGTATCCGTCGTTTTGCTGCCGATACGGTCAAGCTGAAGGATTTTGCCCGGGCGCGGGTTGCACAGCCAACTTGAACGCCACTAGTGAAAGGAACCTTAACATGCAATTAGGGATGGTTGGCCTCGGACGGATGGGGGCAAACATGGTTCGTCGGCTTATGGAGGATGGGCATGAGTGCGTGATCTTTGACAAAAATCCAGCAGCCCGCGACGCTATCGCTGCCGAGGGTGCTCTTGCGGTTGAGAGTCCGCAAGGAATGGTTGACGAATTGAAAGCACCCCGCGCTGTTTGGATGATGGTTCCGGCAGGCGTGGTCGGTGACACTGTTGCGGAGTTTGCCCCACTACTCTCTGACGGAGACATTCTGGTCGATGGTGGTAATTCCTACTACAAGGATGACATCGCCCGCGCTCAAAATCTTGGGCGAAAAGGCATTCATTATCTAGATGTTGGTACCAGCGGCGGGGTTTGGGGTCGGGAGCGGGGCTACTGCATGATGATTGGTGGGGAGGAAGTTGCCGTACGGCAGTTAGATCCTATTTTTAAAACGCTATCGCCGGCAATCGATTCAGCACCACGAACTCCGGGCCGCGATGCGGTCGGCGGCACCGCTGAGCATGGCTACTTGCATTGCGGTCCGAGCGGAGCGGGTCATTTTGTGAAAATGGTACACAATGGCATCGAATATGGTGTGATGGCTTCGTATGCGGAGGGCTTGAACATCCTCCGTCATGCCGGTGTGGGTCTCAGCGGTCGTAAGGTTGATGCTGAAACGGCTCCGCTACGAAATCCGGAAGATTATCAATTCGATTTGAATCTCGCGGACATTTCTGAGGTTTGGCGACGGGGAAGTGTGATTGCTTCCTGGCTGCTTGATCTGACAGCCGAAGCACTATTGAAAGATCCCCATCTTGAATCCTTTACCGGTCGGGTTTCCGACTCCGGAGAAGGACGTTGGACTATTAATGCGGCAATCGATGAGTCGGTGCCTGCCCCGGTACTCTCGAGCGCACTATATCAACGATTTTCATCGCGTGATCAGGCTGAATTCGCTGATAAAGTTTGTTCTGCCATGCGGAAAGAGTTTGGTGGCCACGTGGAACGTGCCACTGGTGGTTAGTTTTTAAGGTTAGACGGGGCAGCGTGAGGAAATCGCAAAATGAATTCTGACGATCCAAATCCGCAGACTGGTCCTTTTCTGGGCGTCATTTTTGGCGCGTCAGGTGACCTTGCGAAAAGAAAGCTGATGCCCGCTATTTTTAATCTTTTTCGAGATGGTTTGCTGGCAGAGTCCTTTGCGATTCTCGGCATGTCTCGAAAAAAAATGACCGACGATGCATTTCGCGAAAAAATTATCTCCGACATGGAAGAGCTGGCGCCGGGAGAGTTGACAGCCGAAATGAAGGAAAAGCTGCTACCGCATTTCTTTTACATTTCCGGCGATGTGACCAAGGCAGAAACCTTTAGTCGACTCAAAAGCAGAATGGAATCGATTGATAAGGAGTGCCAGACGGGGGGGAATGCTTTTTTTTACCTTGCGACTGCACCCACATTATTTAGTCCGGTGGTGCATGCCTTAGGGGATGAGGGTTTGATTAACGAGCGGGAGGATTCGTGGCGGCGAGTCGTTATTGAGAAACCCTTTGGTCACGATCTAAAGTCAGCGCAACAGCTGAATCATGACATTCAGATTAAACTCAACGAAAAACAAATTTATCGCATCGATCATTATCTGGGTAAGGAGACCGTTCAGAATATCGATGTCCTAAGGTTCGCGAACGGGATGTTCCAGCCTTTTTGGAGTAACCTTTTTATTGACCACGTGCAGATTACGGTCGCCGAAACCCTCGGGGTGGAGGGGCGTGGGGGTTATTATGAGCACGCAGGTGCACTGCGCGATATGATTCCGAATCATATTCTGCAGCTGCTTTCGTTGATTGCTATGGAGATGCCTATTTCCTTCGGCGCGGACGACATGCGAGATGAGCAGGTGAAGGTATTGCGGGCAATCAGGCCGCTCCACGGGGAAGATATTAATCATAACGTTGTCCGCGGACAATACGTACACGGCACGGTCGATGGAAAAGATTTATCAGCTTATCGTGCCGAGGACAATGTTGATCCCTCATCGATGACCGAAACGTATGTCGCGTTGCGATTGGCGGTAGAGAATCAACGATGGGCCGGGGTGCCTTTTTATCTTCGAACTGGTAAGCGACTTGCACGTCGTGTGACCGAAATTGTAGTTGAGTTCAAGAAGCCTCCGTTTACACCTTTTCGTGAAACGACCGTCCAATCTCTTGAGCCGAATCAGTTGATCATTCGTATTCAGCCTGATGAGGGTATCTCACTGCGATTTGTCACCAAGGTGCCGGGAACGCTTTTGAAGCTCGATGAGGTGGATATGGATTTTCGTTATGCGGATTACTTTGGGCGTGCGCCTGCCACGGGCTATGATCGTCTGCTCTACGACTGCATACGAGGTGAGGCTACGCTTTTTCGTCGTGCTGATATGGTGGAAGCGGGCTGGTTACCGATCGCGGGAATTCAGGAGGCGTGGGAGCACAGTGGAGATTCTTTAACTGAATACGCGAGCGGAACATGGGGGCCGGCCGAGGCCGACGCATTACTGTCGCGCGATGGAAGGCAGTGGAGAGTTTATGTGTAAGGATTTGAAATTCATCGCGTTCACCCTGGAATCATAAGATTATGAGCAGTCGACAATTTGTGGTCGAGGCGTCACCGCACGACGTTTGTGAGCGGGCAGCGGAAATGTGGCGAACTCGAGCGGAAGAAGCCATATCGGAACGAGGTCGATTTTTCGTTGCTTTGGCCGGAGGTTCAACACCCCGAGAGCTTTACCAAATTTTAACGGCTCGTGGATTCCGACAGCAAATTGACTGGTCAAACACCGAGTTCTTTTTTGGTGACGAGCGGTCAGTGCCTGCCGAGAGTAACGACTCGAATTTTCGCATGGTGCGGGAGGCACTGTTCGAGAAAATAGCGGTTCCGGATACTCATATTCATCGGATGCCTGCAGAGCAGCATGATTTAGAGGCGGCATCTGCAGATTATGAGCAACTGATTGCAGATCGGTTCGGGGTCGAACCCACCGGTCCGCCTCCAGCATTTGATCTTGTTTTGCTTGGCATGGGAACAGACGGCCACACCGCATCGCTCTTTCCTTTTACGACGGCGCTTGCGGAACAACATCGATGGGTTGTTGCCAATGAAGTTCCTCAGTTGAAAACATGGCGGATGACAATGACCTTCCCAATTATAAATGCCGCCCGATCCGTTGCTTTTCTCATCAGCGGCGAAACAAAGTCCCAACCTCTCTTCGAGGTCCTATGTGGTGCAGTCAACGCCGATCTTTATCCAGCGCAACGGGTTGCGCCAGCAAACGGCTCAATGAGTTTCTTTGTGGATCAGTTAGCTTCCGCAAAACTTCCTGAATCCATTTTACGTTGATATGATATGTCACAGGCTACAAATTCGGTGAAAATATCTGCTTCGATTCTTGCCTCTGATTTCGGGTATCTTGCCGCGGCGGTGGAGAGTGCCGAGCAAGCCGGTGTTGATCGTATTCATGTTGATGTGATGGATGGACATTTCGTTCCCAATATAAGCATTGGCACTCCGGTTGTGGCTTCACTACGAAAGGTGACTACCCTACCTCTTGAAACACACCTCATGATCGAGGATCCGATCCGGTACCTTGAACTCTTTCGGACGGCTGGAAGCGATTCAGTTCTTGTGCACGTGGAAAGTGAGAGCAATCTGGAATCCACCATTCAAACCGCCAAAGAGCTCGAGCTTGGTGTTGGCGTGGTCATTAATCCGGCTACTCCAGTCGACGCCGTCGCGACGGTAATTGACCAAGTTGATCAGATTTTAGTGATGACTGTTGATCCAGGGTTTGGGGGTCAGTCCCTGATTCCGGAAACGATTTCCAAAGTGGGTTTGCTGCGTGAATTAATTGACACTGCCGGAGTTCAGTGTGAATTGTCGGTGGACGGCGGAATTACAGCCGAGACGGCACCCGAAGCTTGTGCGGCAGGCGCCAACGTATTGGTGGCTGGCTCAGCAATCTTTCGTTCCAGCGCGGGCGTTGCCCCAGCAGTGGCAGCTCTGTTGGCGGCTGATCCAAAGCTCGGTTAGAGGTAGACAAGATTGCTCCGAGGTGATTGCACTATGGATCAGTTTGGCACAGTTTTTCTTTTCGATGTCGATAATACGCTGCTCGATAATGACTCGGTGGCTGCGGATCTCCGTCAGCATCTGCGTGACACGCTGAGTAAACAGGCCGAAGAGCGATACTGGGATATTTTCGAGCAGGTTCGACGTCAGTTAGGCTATGCCGACTACCTTGGTGCTCTGCAACGGTATCGAATCGAACATCCCTACGATCATCAACTGTCTGAAATCAGCGGATTTTTATTGAATTATCCGTTTGAAAAGCGACTGTTTCCCCAAGCAATCGAGGTGCTCAATACATTTTCGGCACAGGGCACGACGGCGATTCTTACTGATGGTGACGTAGTGTTTCAGCCGCGCAAAATCGCTTCCTCTGGTATCGCATCTGCAGTAGATAACCGGGTGCTGATTTACATTCACAAAGAGGATGAACTGGATGATGTCCAGAAGCAATATCCCGGAGAGCACTATATATTGATTGATGATAAACTGCGGATTCTTGCATCAGTAAAAAAGCAGCTTGGAGATCGGGTAACCACGATTTTTCCACGACAAGGCCACTATGCGTATGATCCCGAAATATTGGCAGAGTATCCGCATGCTGACCATACGATCGACCATATCAGTGATCTACTTGCGCGTGATCCCATCGATTGGCGTATCCTTGGCCCTCAAGCTGAATGAATTAAGCGATTCACTTTAAACAAGACATCCGGCAACAGCAGAACAGCATTAAAAGTAACGAGCAGAGAAATGCCAACATCTGTTCCTGAATTCTCGCCCGAAATTTTTAACCCGCTAAGGTTGCTCGATAAAAGGGTCGTCGGAGTTGATGCCCAGTGGAATTAAGCGAGATAGGAATAGATTTCAGCGCAGACGTGGATGCGGAGTATTCTCGAGTGTTCAGGCGATTGTGACGCCCGGCTCGAGATAAACGTCCTGAATCGCGTTCAGCAGGGCAACCCCTTCTTTAAGAGGACGCTGGAATGCTTTCCGGCCACTGATGAGTCCGATACCGCCGGCGCGTTTGTTAATCACCGCGGTGCGCACCGCTTCGGCCATGTCACCATCGCCAGAGGAGGGGCCACCGGAGTTGATCAATCCCATGCGACCCATGTAGCAATTAGCAACCTGATAACGGCACAGGTCGATTGGGTTGTCGGATGAGAGTTGGTCGTAAACCAGCGGCGAGGTCTTGGCAAAGCCGATGTCGTTGAATCCGCCATTATTCACTGGAAGTTTCTGTTTAATAATATCTGCTTGGATAGTGACCCCAAGATGATTTGCCTGGGCAGTCATGTCGGCTGCCGCGTGATAATCGGTGCCATCCTTCTTAAAACCATCATTACGAAGATAACACCAGAGAATCGTCGCCATTCCTAGGTTGTGGGCATGCTCAAAGGCGCCGGCCACTTCAACAATCTGGCGATCTGATTCTTCTGAACCAAAATAAATAGTCGCCCCGACCGCAGCGGCGCCCATATCGAACGCCCGTTCCACCGAACCGAAGAAGATCTGGTCGTAGTGGTTGGGGTAGGTCATTAATTCGTTGTGATTGATTTTTACAACAAAGGGAATTTTGTGGGAATATTTACGAGCAACTGCCCCGAGCACACCAAAGGTGGAAGCAACGGCATTGCATCCACCGTCAATCGCCAGTTTCACGATATTTTCCGGATCGAAGTAATCGGGATTCGGTGCGAATGAGGACCCGGCGGTGTGCTCAATCCCTTGATCAACCGGCAGGATTGACGTGTAGCCCGTTCTTCCCAATCGCCCCGTATTCATTATCCATTGCAGGTTGCCGATGACCCTCGAATTGCGGTCACTGTCGAGGAAAATGCGGTCGACAAAATCAGGGCCCGGAAGGTGCAGCCGATCCTTAGATACGGTTTTGCAGGTGTGGCTCAGGAGGTCGTCGGCGTCATCGCCGAGATAGGTCTGAATTTGGTCAAGCATCAACAGATCCCTCGATATGGCAAACAGTACAGAATAAAAGAGGGCGACAAAACCCACAGGACGAATAAGGTACCATATTGTGAGATGCGTGGTTAGTATGCCTGTGCCTCAAAATTCTAGTCGATTTCAGTCCTGCATTGATTTGTGCCGCGATCTGATTCAGCACAGCTTGGCACCACAGCGGTAAGTTAAAATGCACAACGATCAATCACGCTAGGCCGAAATGCGGCCTGTTTTGATCCCGAGCACGTATTTGTGTCTGGATTTTCTCGTTTAGATCTCGAATTATTACCGAAGAAGAATTGCACAACAGGCTGTTTAACAATGGCGGCGTGCATCAAAAAAAGAGTGGTGCGGATTACCGAGTTGAATGATTTTTTTCTTGTCACCGTTAAGTACGGTCCTCTCCACGACGAACGCCAAGGCCGAGCAAGCTTAAGAAAAAACCATTGAATATAAGTTGCGCTCCAAGCATCAGTGCGACCACCGCGAGGATGACGTACTTGGTAATTTGACCAGGCTGCAGCGGACCGAAACCCTGTTCCCACCATACCTGCACGCTTAAAAACGTTGGGATAAGGCCAGCCAGTACCAAGAGGCCACCGGCCAGCAGACTGCTCTCGAGTGTCACAAAACGGAACAACCGCTTCAGGCGGGGTGACGGGGGTGCCAATCCGGTCTGCGCTGCAAAAACACTGGCTAACACTGAAAAACTGACAAGCTGAAAGCCGATGCTCAACATGCCAGCGCAATAGATAAGGGTGTGAATTCCAAGTTCCAACTCACCAATGTGTACCGAAGAGATGAGCAACCGCGTGCCGAGGACCAGCCCAACTGCCATCAGAAGCATTCCCGGGTAAAGAAATAACCACCGCGGGCTGAATAACAGCATGAATCGTAAGTGACGCCAACCATCACGCCACGGCCTCAAGTGTGGTTCGCGAGAGCGTCCATCGGGGCTGAGGGTGGTCGGAACTTCGCATATTTTCATGTTCTCCACGGTGGCCTTGATAACCATCTCACTGGCGTATTCCATTCCGGTGGTGCGTAGGTCCATCTGTTCGAACGCTGCTTTTGCGAATCCCCGCATGCCGCAGTGGAAATCCTTGGCCGGGCAGCGGAAAAATAAACGTCCAATACCGCTCAATATCGGATTACCCACGTAGCGATTCATTATTGGCATAGCCCCCGGCGCGATTCCCCCTGCGAACCGATTGCCCATAACCAGATCGTAACCGTCGCGCAGCTTCTCCAGAAAGCCCATCAATCCTGTTA
Organism: Planctomycetaceae bacterium UBA7805; assembly: GCA_002480485.1. GTDB lineage: Bacteria > Planctomycetota > Planctomycetia > Pirellulales > UBA7805 > UBA7805. The sequence goes on along the minus strand of DLCF01000151.1, from coordinate 851 downwards.
AGTCGTAGCTATCATCTGCATCAGCCATGATGACGTATTTACCGGTTGCTGCTTTGGTACCGTGATATAGAGCCGATCCGTATCCGCGGGCGGTCACGTGTACCACTTGCGCGCCAAGCCGCGTGGCAATTTCAATTGAACCGTCGGTCGATCCGTTGTCGGCAATAATAACTTGGCCGACAACATTGTTGACTGAGAAACATTCCAGAGCCTTGCGGATGCAGATTTCCAGCGTTTCTGCCTCGTCGAGGCAGGGTAGGACAACGCTCAACTCGATCGGTCGGTTGCTGGTGGTCATTCGATGCCTCCTTCGGCAGCCTTGGCACTATCTCTCTTTGTTTCTGCCGGAACCGGGCGGATCTTTCCTGTCCTTAGTTGCCAGATTGTTAATCGAGTGTGTCTGGTCATGCAGTCATCTCCTGTCGATGGATAGTACCAGACAAGGCATCAATCGGTCGGCGTTTCATCGCGAAGATGGATAAAGATGTATCCTGGTTGCGCGGATCGCACGGTGGATCAGGATTCCAGCGGTCCCCCAAGCCCCATGGCTCTGCCTCTGAAAAAACGGGTGCCGTATCAACCATGTGTAAGCCCTCGTTCGAAGTCTCAGCATTACCCCAGACTAACACAAAACAGTTACACAACATAGATTTTCCTGGCGTTATTAGGATTGCTTTTCAGCCAAGAGATCTGGCACAATAACGCGCTGGTTTTTACACCATTGGGATTTCACAGTTATGGCATCTGGGGCTATTCAAAGCAATCAAGATCACACGTTTTGGGGCTTACGTGGGACTAGTTGTAAATTCTTGATGGTCGCTTTGCAATCGACAGAGATAAACCCAGACGCG